>JAFGGF010000063.1 GCA_016930735.1 Prolixibacteraceae bacterium | reverse complement strand
GCTATGGAAAAATCTGCTGAAACAGAAAAATGGGTGGAAGTGGAATATATAAAATTAGATGATCAATAATCATATGTCATTCTGAGCTTGTCGAAGAATGAATTGACCATAAAAAATCATGGTTCCCTGCCTAGCGGCAGACAGGGACAAGCTCACCATGACAATATGCATTCGTCAATAAAAATAAAATATGAAACACCGATTTACAGGAATTTTAATATTGGCTTTACTGTTTATGGCAGGAAATAATTATGCCCAGCAAATCGTAGAAGGATTGTTATACAGCACAGGAAAATCTGTAAAAATTGAAATACGGGATGGAAAAATAGAATCGGTTAAGCCGGTTAAAAAGCTTTCTGATCCTGAAAACAAATTGTATGTTGCACCTGGTTTTTTTGACAATCAGGTAAATGGTTTTGCAGGTGTGTCCTTTTCATTTGGAGGAAGCGATCTGACTCCGGAAAGAATTGAAAAGGCGACCCGGGAACTCTGGAAAAAAGGAGTAACAAGCTATCTGCCAACCCTGACTACCAATGGCCATGATTTACTGGTCAAAAACTTTAAAATTCTTGCTGCAACTGTGAAAGATGAAAAACTGCTGGGCTCCATCCCGGGATTTCATTTGGAAGGTCCTTACATTAATCCTGAAGATGGTTACCGGGGAGCGCATCCAAAACAATTTGTCAGCATCCCCGACTGGCATAAATTTATGGAAATGTACATGGCTTCCGGTGAAAAAATATTGCAGGTAACTGTGGCTCCGGAGATTGAGGGAGTGCAGGATTTTATCAGGAAATGCACAGATATGGGAATTGTTATTGCGGTTGGGCACCACAATGCAAATGAAGAGCAACTGAACCTGGCTGTGGAAAATGGCGCCCGGATCGCCACGCATCTTGGAAATGGATGTGCAAATATGATTAACAGGCACCGGAATCCCCTGTGGCCACAACTGGCAAATGATAATTTAATGATCAGCATTATATGCGATGGATTTCATTTACTGCCTGAAGAGATAAAAGTTTTTTATTCAGTAAAAGGTCCGGACAAAACAATCATTACCTCGGATGTCACCAGCTATGCAGCACTGGAGTCGGGAGTGTACAAAACTCAAACCGGTGAAACCATTGAACTTACACCGGAAGGAATGTTGCGTTACCCTGAACAAAATGTTTTGTATGGTTCTGCTTCTGCCATCACAAAAGGAGTCGGGCATATTATGGAGGTGACAGGCTGTTCGCTTGCCAACGCTGTTCAGATGGCATCGACCAATCCTGCCGATTTATATGGATTAAAAGACCGTGGTAGCATTGAAGCCGGAAAACGTGCAGACCTGATATTGTTTTCAATTGAAAACAGCGAGATAAATATTCACCAAACCTGGGTAAAAGGTGAAAAGGTTTTTGATTCTGAAGACGATTAAGCAATGGGAAAATCATTTATAAAAAAAGCAGGAATTGCTCTTGCTGCTGTTGGTCCGGGATTATTCCTGATTGGTTACAATATAGGGACAGGCAGCGTGACCACTATGGCAAAAACCGGCGCCGAATATGGAATGAGCCTGTTCTGGGCGTTGGTGCTATCATGTATTTTCACTTTCATTTTAATGGTTGCCTATGGAAAGGTTACCTTGGTTACCGGCAAAACGGCCCTTTTTAATATTAAAACCGAATTCAGGCATGGATGGATTTTAGCCATATATATTTTAATTGCACTGATAATAGGTGAGCTTCTGGCCTTGATTGGGGTGATGGGAATTGTTGCTGAACTGACCCAGGAAGGGATCAGGCTTTTATTTAATGGAGTAAAAATTAATACATTCTGGATCATACTGATTTTTTCTTTGCTGTTATATTTATTGCTTTGGTTTGGGAGGTATAAATCATTCGAAAAAGTTCTTATCGTTTTTGTTATCCTGATGGGGCTTTCTTTTCTTGTGGTTTTTGTATTGGTGAAACCTGAATTTTCAGCCATTCTTCAGGGAATGATTCCCGGAATTCCACATACTTCAGGAGCTTTTGGTTTGGTTGCTGCTATTGCAGGGACTACCTGTTCTGCAGCTGTTTTTATTATGCGAAGTACTGTAGTTGCAGAAAAAGGATGGGGAATCTCCAACCTGAAAGATGAAAAAAAAGATGCATTTGTATCGGCTTTTATGATGTTGTTCCTGAGTGGTGTAATAATGGCTGTTGCTGCCGGAACGCTTCATGTTATGGGATTAAAACTCGAAAATACGGTTGAAATGATCAGCCTGTTTGAACCATTGGGAGGAAAGTTTGCTGCCTTGATACTAATCCTTGGAATTGTGGGAGCAGGTCTTTCCACTGTTTTCCCGATCGTTTTAATTGCCCCTTGGCTGATTGCCGATTTTTCCGGGAAACCCAGAAATATCCATTCATCATTTTCAAGGATTTTGATTTTTATTGCACTGCTTTTTGCTTTTGGTTCGGTATTCCTTGAACAACGGCCACCGGCGCTGATGATCTTCTCGCAGGCATTCCAGGCATGCATCCTTCCTGCTGTTGCAATCCCCATTCTTATTTTACTCAATAGAAAAAAGTTGATGAAAAACCATTTGTCAGGTTGGAAAATGAATGTTGGTGTTGTTGCTGTTATCCTGTTTTCATTTCTGACCACATGGTTTGCAATCATTGAATTATTTTAAAATAAACTATGATAAAAAGTTTTCAAAAAGACAGGCTTAACGTTGAAATATACGATTCGGTTGATGAAATGGGCAAAGCATCAGCTATAAAAGCTGCCGGTTTATTAAATAAAGCCATTGTTGAAAAAGGCGAGGCTAATCTGATCCTTGCAACCGGGGCATCCCAGTTTTCATTTTATAAACACCTTCAGAAACAAAAAATCGACTGGCAAAAAATTACTGTTTTTCATTTGGATGAGTACAAG
>JAFGGF010000373.1 GCA_016930735.1 Prolixibacteraceae bacterium | reverse complement strand
TGGAAATTCGGGCAAACCGACCACGAAGTTACAACACCTGTACAGCATTTCAGGGTTGAGAATAAAGATTATATAGTTTTTAAAGATAAATCGAAGATTTATATTCAGGACAGGCAGGGGCAAACCCGTGTTACCCATAATGTCAGTTTTGAAAATTCACGGAATCCGGTGATCCTGAACCTTGACGGAACTCCGAAAATGGTGGTAACTGATATTAACGGAGGTGTTTATTATCTTTATTTTAACGGAAATTTTATAGAAAAGGAAACGCCGGGATTTTCAAAGAATCATTTTTTTAATATTGACGATATCAATGGTGACGGGAATCCTGAATTTATTTTTATCGACAAGGATGAGTTGACTGTTTTAAATGAAACTGGCAAAAAGCTTTTTAGCGAAACATTTAAAAATGAAATTTTTTACGGGCCCGATATTTATAATTTTTCTTCAACGGTTAAAAAAATCGGGGTTGTTGACAAAATTGCAAACCGTATTTATTTATTCAATCCCGATGGTTCACTCCACAAAGGTTTTCCTTTACAGGGAAACAGCGAGTTTTCGATCGGGAAAATATCGGATGGCACAGGTTATTTAAACCTGATTGTCGGAAGCAATAACGGGAGTATTTATAATTACCGGCTCGACTGATTTTTTTTAAACACATAAATAACTGAACTGCAACGGTCTTTATTACAGATACTGACCACCCAGGAAACTGCTCCGAAAAATAATCCTTTTAAAAATGCCGGTTTTGATTTTTTGTATTTTTCGCTCATCATCGAAATGTAAAACGAATCAAGCGGCATCCGGTATTTTTTAGTAAGAGAAAAACCGTTATTCTCAAAGATCTGTTTTACATGAGCGGGTGCAAAGTGCCAGATATGGCGGGGTACATCGAAAGCTGCCCAGGTTTGTTTATAATGTCCGGCATCATATGAATTGTGGTTTGGCAGGGCAATAAAAAGTTTTCCCTCAGCATCAAGGATCCTTTTTATTTCATGAATGTATTGAACAGGATTGTGGAAATGTTCCATTACATGCCAGAGGGTGATGGCATCGAAAGTGTTATTTTCAAATTCAAAAATTCCTTCGGCCGGAACAAGTTTTACTTTCATTTCCTTTTCAGCAAAGTTTCTTGCATCTTCACTTTTTTCAGTACCTGAAACATCCCATCCGTGCTGTTTCATGTGGGCAGCAAAAAATCCGGTACCGGCACCTACATCAAGTAAATTCCCGGTTTTTTTATGGCAGTTTTTTACTACAACCTTTCTTTTTTGCCCCAGCATAAATTCACGTGCAAAATGGTAAATCCGGTTTACAATTCCTTCCGAAGTATTGGAATGGGAAATATATTCTTCAGCTTGATAGTAAGGTCCGATTGAATCTTCATCAGGGATTTTATCTGTAATTTTAAAACCACAGGATGTACATTTTTTTATCTGAAATTTTTCTCCTGAAACAAAATAATCGGTACACACCAGAAAGTCAGTGAAGTTTTTCCCCGAACAAACCGGGCAGGTATTTATATTAACAGTTGCCATTATTGAGTCTTTGTTGCGAAAGTAAAAAAAACCACGAAAGCAAAGCAATCGTAGTTCGATATAATTTTATTCAGTTTTTACAGAATTAACATGGCATCGCCATAAGTACCAAAGCGGTAATCGGCTTTTAATGCCTCTTTATAAGCTTTCATTAAAAAGTCGTAACCTGCAAATGCAGCAACCATCATCAGCAAAGTTGACAAAGGCAGGTGGAAGTTGGTTATCATCCGGTTTGCAACACTGAATTCATACGGAGGGAAGATGAATTTATTGGTCCAGCCCTCAAATGGTTTCAGGAATCCCTGGGTTGAAACCGAACTTTCCAGTGTCCGCATTACAGTTGTCCCAACTGCGCAAACATTCTTTTTATTCATTTTGGCATTGTTTACAGCATCACATGCCTTTTCACTGATCCAGATTTGCTCAGAATCCATTTTGTGTTTTGTCAGGTCTTCCACATCGACGCTCCTGAAGTTCCCCAAACCAACATGAAGAGTAATATAAGTAAAGTCAACACCTTTTATTTCGGCACGTTTTAATAGTTCACGACTGAAATGAAGCCCTGCTGTAGGGGCAGCAACAGCACCTTCATGTTTTGCAAAAATGGTTTGATAACGGTCTTTATCTTCAGGTTGAACAGGGCGTTTAATAAATTTAGGGAGAGGTGTTTCACCAAGGCTGTAAAGTGTTTTTTTGAATTCGTCGTAAGGTCCATCAAATAAAAATCGCAGGGTACGGCCCCTTGAAGTAGTATTGTCAATTACCTCGGCCACGAGCAGGTCATCTTCGCCAAAATACAATTTATTACCGATCCTGATTTTACGGGCCGGATCAACCAATACATCCCACAGGCGCTGTTCCCGGTTTAACTCCCTGAGCAGGAAAACTTCAATTTCGGCTCCTGTCTTTTCTTTGTTTCCATAAAGCCGTGCCGGAAACACTTTGGTATCGTTAAAAATCAGTATATCCTGATCATCAAAATAATCCAGTATATCCTTAAAAACCCGGTGTTCAATTTTACCTGTTTTCCTGTGCAGCACCATCAATTTCGATTCATCCCTGTTTTCTGCCGGATGCAGGGCAATTTTGTCATCTGTTAAATTGTACCTGAATTTTGATAACTTCATAAATCTGTCTTTTATATAAAATGTAGATTCCCCTTTACGCGGGATATCCTAATTGGTTACAAATGAATTTATGTTATTTAAAAAATATTCCACAGTGATTGCATTTTCAACTGAAAAACTGCCAATTTTTATCCTTCTTAAAGCTGATAAATATGCACCGGTGTTCAATTCGTCTCCTATGTCGCGCGCCAGTGAACGTATGTAAGTGCCTTTACTGCAAACAATTTTTATTTCAACTTCAGGAAGGTTAATCCCAACAATTTCAATCGATTCAATAACAATTTTCCTCGATTTAAGTTTAACTTCCTCCCCGTTTCTTGCATAGCTGTATGCTCTTTTCCCACCGACTTTTACAGCCGAAAAAACCGGTGGCACCTGTTCAATGTTTCCTGTAAATTTTTTAAATACTTCGGTTAAGTTGGCTTCTGTTATATGATCGTAATTATAGAATTTATCAATTTCTGTTTCCAGGTCGTGGGAAGGTGTTGTTGCCCCCAACGTTATAGTGGCAATGTATTCTTTTTTCCCTTCCTGTATATTTTCTATTTGTTTGGTAGCTTTTCCCGTACAAAGGATCATCAGCCCTGTTGCCAGCGGATCGAGTGTACCTGCATGCCCAACTTTTAATTTTTTAATTCCCATTTCCCGGCACAATGAATTTCTTACCTTTTGAACCAGGTCGAACGATGACCAGGCTAATCCTTTATCAAAAAGCAGGACTTCTCCCTTTAAAAAATCGTAATTCCGATTCTGATAAACCATACAAACCAGATAGTATTCAGGTATTTACAGAAATTTTTTAAATTTCAGGCTGCAAAGATAGCAATTAGGCCAATAATTAGGCAATAAATTGCAAAATAAATCAGTTTTCCCCTTTTTACAATTTTAATCATCCATTTGCATGCAAGCAATCCTGAAACAAAAGCTGAAACAAAACCAATTACAATTACCGGCAGGTCAAGTTTTTCTCCTGTGCTGAAATCACCTTTAAGAAAGCTGTAAACAACAGCTCCCAGTATCGGGATCAGTACCATCAGGAATGAAAAGCGCGCAACTTCTTCTTTTTTATTTCCTAAAAGCAGACCGGTAGCAATAGTGGCTCCGCTTCTTGATATTCCCGGCATTACAGCAAAAGCC
>JAFGGF010000372.1 GCA_016930735.1 Prolixibacteraceae bacterium | reverse complement strand
GTACTTGGAATTTTTGCCGGACATACACATACTCCGGCTGTAGATATAAAAAATGGTATTCCACAGGTAGTTTCAGGCCCAAACCTGACAGGTTATTTTTCGGAAATAAATGTAAATTAATGGTCAAGCTTTAAATAGTGAAAAAAATTGTAATATTTCTGTTCTTTTTATTAATCATTTTTGGTTGCGAGGAAGATGAATATATTCCAACACCCAAATTACTTAATTGTAGAGTGGAATATTTGAACTTTAACGATGACCGCAGGTTTATTGATAATGAATATAGTTTTGCTTTTAATAGTGATACAATGTCTTTTAAATATAGTAATGGCAATATTATTAAAACATTTGGAGGATTTCAACTTGTACCTAATGGAACAAATATGTTTGCCAGGATTTATATTGGGGATGTATATGATTCTTTGATTTATTATGGGAATAAAATTGCTGTATTCACAAGACCTGAGAATCCATATTTTTTAAGTGACAGATCTAAATATGGTTATTTATATGAATTGGATGAAAATGGGAAACTTATAAAATTTACCCGAAGAGATGGCTTAGAATTCAATTATATTTATCAGGATAGTGTGATTCTTGAAAAAAAAAGTAATGATGTTACCTTCCGGAAGTTTTACATGGAAAATGACAATCTGGTTAAAGTAGTTTCTGAAAATTATTACAACGATGAATTGATTTACAGAAAGGAGATTCTGTTTCAAAAGTTTGATAAAAATCCAAATCCATTAAAAAATAAATACTATATACTAGGAGTCTTTTTCCGGGCATTTTCTGAGAATAATTATGAAGAATTTACCATTAATGAATATGGAAAATTAAACGATGGTACTTTTGGAATTTTTAACACCTTCTGGTTTTCTATGCCTATTTATTACAATGACAACAATTATCCAATGTTTGGTGATTACGAATAGAATATCGATTTAAAATGGTATAATCTATATTTAATAAACAATAAACTTTTTGCTGTTATTAAAATTTACAGAAGAAACCACTACAATATAAACTCCGGCTTTTAACTGTGGAAGGCTGATTTTTACAGTTTGATTTTGCTTAGGTTGCCTGATTGTTTTTGAAACGAGTATTTGCCCCAGCAAATTAATAATATGAATAGTTAGATCTTTTTTATTTGACGATTCAATCCGAAATAGAAAATCGCCATTATTCGGATTGGGCAGGATTGAAAATTCAACGGTATTTTCTTCCGGAATATTAGTTCCTGAAAAAAAAACGTGAACTTTTTCAGAAGTGCCGGTACAGCCGTGTGCATCGGTAATTTCCAAATAATAATTGCCACTTTTACTGATTACAAGTTTTCCTGAATTTTCACCAATTATTTCACCATCATCGTCAAACCATTGGTAATTGTAATATTCAGCGTTCGATGTTAAAGTATCGTTTTTTACTATCACTTCCGGGACGGGCTGCGGATAAACTGTCAGGTTTGTAATAACAATACTGTCGGTTCCCTGTCCCGATGAATAACTTTGAATGTATTTTCCTGTTTGCCTGAATCCTTTATAAGATTCACCATCGCAAAGGTCAACCTGTTCCAATGAAATAAGGTCATTGGCATTTACAGCTCCAATATCATAGCCGTTTTCCATAGATCTTTCAATCCCGAAAAAGTCGTCTGAGACTGTCTGTAAAACCGTTCCTGAACCAATACAGGGTGATTGCTCATTCAGTAATATGTTTTCATACAGCAGAGGGTCAGACAGTAACGAATGGGCTGCATGCCCACTGGTATTTTTTAAACTTTCAAGGCCATCTTCTGATTCAAAAATATAATCTTTTACCCGGGCAATTGCACCTGTTTCTGAATACCAGCAGTTATAATCAATTACTGCATCTTTTAAATTTGACAGCCTTGCCCAGCGGACTCCCCAGTCGGATGCCTGATAAAAAATATTATTTCGGATGTAAAAATCTGAACAATCTGCATCGTTTTCAAAAAACATCAGGTGAGTTCCATTGGGATCGGAACGTTGCGAGTGGCTCCAGCCCCCGCCTGCATACAGGCAGGTGTTGTTTTCAAAATAAACATGTCTTAATGTAATATTTTGACCATTTTCCCAAAATTCAAATGAGTATTCACTATTTGAAATGATATTGTTCCGGATGTAAATACCATGAATTTCAACCTCTTCTGATGAAGATCCCTGGGGTGAGATTGCAGCATCATAAACCTGATTGAACACACATTTTTCAACCACAATATTTTGGGCGTTGTTCCAGAACTGAATTCCGTTTCCCAACCTTTCCTGATTAGAATTTAAAGTTCCACCTCCTATATATGAAAAGTCGACATTTCTGACTGTAAGATCATGGCTGTCAACACAATTAATACCATGTTGAGCACCATACCTCAGGTCAAGATTTTCGATGATTGTATAAGCTTTGTAATAATATTCAATAATGTGTTCGCTCCTTGCCAGTTCAATGGAAGTATAATAATTTACAGGATTTGTTTCAGACCGGATTTTTAGCAGTTGGTTATTGGCATCATACCAAAAATCACCCTGCGAAGTAAGGTCATTTTCACTAAAAACTTTTGTTCCGCAAAAATTTCCTTCGTTAAATATCAGGTTTCCAATGTCTAAATCCATAAATTCAGGATTGTTTTCACATTCTTTCAAACTGAAAGCGTCGAGGTACAGTACTGAATTTTCAGGTAGTGTATTCCCTAAAAAAAGTGTTAACCTGCAATCTTTTGCTGAAACATTGACCTTAAAATAAATTTCGTATTTCTGCCAGTTGTTGTTGAAATTCAGGTTTTTAGAATATGTTTTATACGAATATTCAGTAAACGGGCTTAACGATTGCATTAAAATAATATCACGCTTCTTTAAAGTGAAGGATTCGGTAGCCCTTGCATAAAATGTTAATTTATACCATTCTGTTTCTTTTATTTCCCATTCTGTAGTAAACACCTGCAAATCATAAACTGAATTGCCGTTGTTGGTACATTCCAGTTTTAAACCGGCAGGTGAGTCATAATATTCATTTGGACCGGTTGCCCGCGAAAGAAATGCATTGGTTCCTGATTCTTCATTTTTCCAACTGTACCAATCTGAAATATTACTTGTTAACGATCCGTTTGGTAAAAGTTCGGTTTCTTTTACTTCGGTGTTTTCGTTAGAAGTTTCCCAGATATTATTCCCTGTGTTTTTCCAGTTTTCGGGTAAACTCCTGTTATATGAGCCAAGGATTCTTGGTTTTGCACCTATGCCATATGCCCCGTAAACAACAGGTTTGCCTGATTCGCCACCCTGAGCTATCAGATTACCCCTGAAAATTTCTCCCCGTTTAAACAGGATTGAATCTCCGGGATTTAATGAAGCAATATTTACTCTTTCAATCGATTGCCATGCCAGTACAGGCGATTTTCCATTATAGTTATCATTTCCGTAGGTGGCATCAACATAATAATTGGTAGCCTGTACAACAGCAACCAACAGAATAAATATAGATGTAAGTTTATACTTCCGGCACATAAATATAAAACCCATAGACTTGCTATGGGTTCAAATTTATCTAAATAATTTGTAAGATATGGACTTTACAATTAATAGTAAGTGAATTTGTTCTTGTATTTTATAAAGCACCTGCTTTGATAACTGCATCAAATGCCAGTTCAAGGTTAAATGACATGGGTGCATAGTTGGAAGTCCCGTTAACAGTTGCAGTAATTTGCTGATCTGTTTTCAGTTTACTTCCAATCAGGTCGAGGTCAGACTGTGAAATGCTTGGGTTCAATGGTCCGGATGTTGAGGTGATATTTGTTATTGTTACAATTGTGCCAACACCTGTAACAGAAAGTGATAACGATTCAATTACCTCACCTGAGCCAAGTCCGAATACCTGTGCATCAATATTTTCAATGGTTATCGATTTTATTTTATCCAGATAATCAACAACATCATCATTTTCATCCAATGCAAGTGTCCCTGTTTTTGTAAAAGTATACGAATCAGCACTGGTCGATTTTATAGCCAATCCATCAGGAGAAACAACTACCGGAAGTGTTGTTTCCAGAGTTGTATCAATTTTTACTGTCAGCAAATCATCACACGCGGTTATTGCTAAAATCATCAATAACGAAACTAAAATCCTGCTCTTCATTTTAATAATATTTAATTGGTTTACTTTTTATTTTTTAATAAGATAAGAAATAAATTACACAAAATTATAAAACCGGATTGAGATAATTTGTTAACAAAATAAATTTATTTCTGTCAATGTTATTTAATATGGACATCTTGCTGAGGAAAAGGTATTTTAATATTGTTTTGCCTGAATGCATCGTCAATGGCAAAACGAAGCTCACTTTTAATATTTTCAACATAAAAAGTATCCTGTACCCAAAAATAGATCTGAAAATCAAGTGAAGAATCGCCAAAATTATTAAAACGGATAAATGGTTCAGGCGTGTTTGAAATCTTTCTAATTGCCTTGGCACAATCCAATAACACCTTTGAAACCAGTTGGGTATCCGATCCGTATGCAATGCCTACATCGACATGAAACCTGGTTTTAAAATCCATCTGGCTCCAGTTGATTATTTTTTCATTTACAAATTTGGAATTCGGTACAACCAATATAATATTGTCGCGGGTTTTCAACTTTGATGTCCGTAATCCAATGTCTATTACTTTCCCAACTGTCCCGTCTTCGAGTTGAATAACATCATCAATTTTAAGGTTTCTTTCAAAAAGAAGGACGATTCCTGAAGCTATATCGTTAAACAATTGCTGGATACCAAAACCTACACCAACTAATAATGCAGCAAGGCTGGCTAGCAATACCGATATTTTTACACCGGCAGATTCAAGCAGCAGGACAATAACAATTACCCATGTCAGGTACCTTATTATCAGATAAACCGACCAGAATGAATTTCGTTCTGCATTTTGTTTGATAACAAATCTTTTAAATATCCTCCGTATAAGTTTTAATCCGATAAATGTAGCAAGAAGTACAACAAGGATTATCAAAATTTTATAAACTGTAATTGAATAGGTTTCAGTATGCAAAATGGAATAATTCAGGATTTCTTTCAAAGTCATAGGAATAAATTTATAACCTGTACTAAGGTATTAAAGCAAACTGAAATTTCAAAAAACCTTATTCTGTTCTCCAATCTTTTTTATGCTGATATGAATAATTCACTGTTTTGAAACAGGAAAATTTTGCATAAAACCATAAACAGGTTCAAAAAAATCTGAGATTTTGCTAAATATAAAAATTTGTCAGAATTATCTGGTCTTTTTCATGCTGAAATTCCTAAACCTTTGTTATGCGCTGCTGAAATTGGTTTTATTAAAATGAAGCATGTCTGTAAATTTGGTAATGTAAATCAAATTGACTGACCAATGAATGCTGAAAAAAAACTGATCTCTGTAATTTCTGATCCGATGCCACGGTCGCCCCGCCAGGTAAATTCCCTGTTTACTGCCGATTCCGAAATTTTAAAATCCAGTAAAGGTTTTTTATTGTTTTCTGTTGATGATTATTCAGAAGAAGACCATTTCAGGACAGATGATCCTTACACACTTGGCTGGAACCTGGCTGTGGCAACTATAAGTGATGTGTTTGCTTCCGGAGGATTGGTTTCATATTATTCCCATTCAATGTCTGTTAACAACAAGGACTGGGATGAAAATTACCTGAATCTCTTTTCCAAAGGTATTGCTGATGTGTTGAATTCTATTGGTGCTTTTTTCCTTGGAGGTGATTTTGGTTTTTCAGAAAAGTGGCACTACACCGGGATCGCACTTGGGAAAAGTATCAGGGCATTAACACGTATCGGGGCAAAGGAAGGCGACACCATTTTTATGACAGGTTCAGCTGGTGCCGGAAATATCGAAGCAGCCCTGCAGCTTTTCAATCCGGGAAATGAAACCATAAAAATTAAGTTTACACCAAGGCATGAAGAAGCAAAACTGATTGCCAGGTATGCCGGATGCTGCATCGATTCAAGTGATGGAGTGGCAGTTACCCTTAATATATTATCTGAACTGAATTCAACAGGATACCGGGTTGAAACAATTAAGATTTATCCTGCAGCCGGAGAAATAGCCGCGCAGTTGCAAGTACCTGTTGAACTTCTTCTTTTGGGTGAATGCGGCGAGTATGAACTGATCTTCACAGTAAATAAACACAAAAAAGAAGAATTTTTGGAAGAAGCTGAAATGCTGGGACTGGACTTTACAGCTATAGGGGAAATTACAGCCCCGGGTGAAAGGACTATCAAAGCAGGCAACAGTTTAATTGACCTGAATGAGTTTAATATTCGGGGAAGGGATTTTAAAACCGAACAGGAATATATAAGTGAATTAATTAAATATCTGAAATATCATGGAACATTTAAGGACAATTGAAACGGATAATGGAGATAATCATTCTTCAAGGATCGATTATTCCAGTGTAATAAAGGCCGGGGTAAAACTCGGGTTCCGCGACAGGCTGGCCAATTTTAGCGAAAGCCTGAAATATCAGAATAAAGAAGAACAACACCTGTATTTCAGGGCAATTGACTCATCGACCGACAGGATTACAAAGGTTGTTGACAATTCAGGGAAATACCGTGAAATGCTCATGTTTGGTTCCAATAATTACCTTGGGCTTGCCAACCATCCTTATGTTATACAGAAAGTTTCAGAGGTGATCCGTGAATTCGGAGCAGGGATTGCAGGACCCCCACTTTTAAACGGGTACTCAAAACCCATGGTTGAACTTGAAAAAAGGCTTAGCGCTTTGAAAGGTACTGAATCAACCCTTATTTTCTCGAGCGGTTACAACGCAAACCTGGGGCTGGTTACAGGAGCATGTATCCGCCATGACCTGATTATTGCAGATGAATACAGCCATGCTTCATTTTTCGATGGAATAAAACTTCTGAAAGGGAAATGTATTACCTTCAAGCACAACGATGTTAAGGAACTGGAAACTCTGCTTGCTGAAAATCATCCGGAGGGGGATGTATTTATAGCTGTTGAAGGCATATATTCAATGGATGGCGATGTAGCTCCTCTGGATGCAATTTCAGCCCTGGCAAAAAAATACGATGCTACACTGCTTCTCGACGATGCCCATGGTACCGGTGTTCTTGGAGAAAAGGGTGAGGGGACTCTCCACGCCTTTCATATAGACTGGAGTGATGAGGTTATTCTTGGAACTTTCAGTAAAAGTTTTGCCGTAAACGGCGGTTTTATTTCCGGTTCCGAAGAACTTGTAAACTACCTCCGGTTTATGGCAAGGCCTTATATGTTTTCAGCTTCATTGCCTCCGGTAACCATTGCTGCAGTTCTAGCAGGTTTTGATGTTATGGAAAAGGAACCATGGAGGAGGAAAAGATTGCATGAAAACGTCAGATATTTGACAGAAAAACTCGAACGATTCGGTTTGGCAGCCGAACCCAAAGGAGGCATTATTGCCCTTAGTGTCCCTTCTTTTGCCAATATCAGGAAAATGGCAAGCCAGTTTAATGATGCAGGAATCTTTCTTAATGCAATAGAATTTCCGGCAGTCCCTTTCAACAAACAACGATTCAGGATTTCTGTTTCGGCAAACCATATTCAGGCTGATCTTGACAGATTGATAACAGTTATTGAAGAAATATGGTATAATAATTTTAATAATACCTTTTAGCTAATGAAAACAGCGGTATTCATTAATTATTCCTCAAACAATGGCAAAGCCCGAAAAAAGTGGCTTACCATTGAAAATGATATCCGCAAAATTCTTCCTGCCGATACCTGTTATATTCCGTATGAAACACCCTGTTCCCTGAAAAATATCATACAATGCCTCATCAAATTTGAAAACATAAGGTATTTTGTATCTGCCGGAGGCGATGGGAGTTTGAATTACCTGGTAAATTTGCTGGCAGAAATAACTGATTTCAGTTTTGAAAATCTGGCAGTTGGTGCTATCGCACTTGGGTCGAGCAATGATTTTCATAAACCCTTCCGAAATCAGGTAAAAGGCATTCCTGTGAGAATAGATTTTAATTCACTAATACCACAGGATGCGGGTCTTGTTGCGATTTCCGGTTCTGAACAGACTATAAAAAAGGCTTTTGTGATCAATGCCAGCCTTGGTTTTACAGCCGAAGGAAATCTGTATTTCAATAACGGCGGGGGTATTATCCGGTTTTTAAAGCCCCGGTCTGTTCAGTCGGCCATACTCTGGGCAGTTATAAAAACTCTGATAAGTTACAGGAACTTAAGTTTACAGCTCAAAATAGATGGAGAAGAAAAAAAATGCCAGGTTACAAACCTGAGTATTGCGAAAAATCCCCATGTTTCAGGAAATTTCTGTTACGACATTTCCACAGCTCCCGACAGTGGGAAGCTGGGGCTTTACCTCGCTGAAAATCTGAACCGTTCGGGAATAATTAAGTTGTTGTACCATCTTTCCCGAAACAGGTTTTCAACACAAAAAAACTGTAGCGTTGTTTTTTCTGAAAACATTGAAATTAATTCTGGACTCCCCGTCGCTTGTGAAACCGACGGGGAAGTATTTTTGGGTACCAATTTCCGTTTTTCGGTATTACCAGGTGTTTTAAATTTTGCTACTTAATTAAAATAAGATGAAAAAAAACAACCATTATTATCCGGTCTTTTCCCTTGGTTTCGTAAAAGCACTTGTCATCCATATGCGCCCTTACCTGTTGTTTGTATCCGGAGCGGCAGGCCTTGCCGGTATGGCTATGGGGTGGATGGAGGAAAATACAACGATAAAATTTGTCCTTCTTTTCCTGCCTTTTTTCCTGGGCTATGGCTTTGGACAGGCACTGACTGACTGTTTTCAGGTGGATACCGATTCCATTTCGGCATCGTACCGCCCTTTGGTAAAAGGTGAAATCTCACCAAAAGCACTAGGTTCTGTAAGCCTGGCCGGATTGGTATTAATTGGAATTCCTGTAATTATATACAATCCTCTTAACCTAGTTTTTTGTATCCTTTCGGTTGCAGGGCTGGCAACCTATACTTATTTTAAAAAGAATTTCTGGTTTGCCGGGCCTTTTTATAATGGCTGGATTGTAATGCTTCTGCCGGTGATGGGTTTTCTTGGCTCCGGTGGGCAAAGCTTTAAGCAACTGCTGGCTTCCGGTGTTCTTTTGGCATTTTTAATGACCCTTTTTTCCTATGCCAATTTTGTACTGATCGGGTACCTGAAAGATATTTCGGCTGATAAACAAACCGGTTATAAGACATTCCCGGTTAAATTCGGGTGGGACAAGTCTGTCTGGATCGGCGATATTTTTGTAATAGTTGCTGCAGTTTCCGGTTTTTCTATATTATCTGTTGAAAACATTCCTGCGCTGGTAATTTTTATTTTTGCTACAGTTGTAGCTGTTTCAGGCCAGTTGTTTGCTCATTTTACAAAAAATAAATCGGAAAAAAATGCCTCGTACTCCATTGCTACCACAGTACGTGCATTTCTGCTCTGGCATATTTCGCTGGTAGTTAATTTCCAGCCGGGGTGGATATGGTTTTGCCTGATCTTTTATCTGTTTTTTGAATTGGTCCTGTATTTCAGACCTGAAAAAAATCAAATTTAAAATGAATGATTTTTCAAATACGAGGGTATTAATTACCGGTGCATCATCGGGGATAGGCAAACAACTTGCTTTTGAATTTGCCAGTCATAATGCGCGGTTAATTTTGGTTTCGAGGAATAAGGTTGCACTGGAAGAGGCAGCCGGGGAAATTACCGGTTTATACCCAAATGTTTCAAAACCTGTTATTATTCCCTGCGATGTTTCTGAAACAGAAAGTGTAAGAAATGCTGTCAAAAAGGCAACTGAACTGGAAGGAAAGATTGATGTCCTTGTTAACAATACCGGAATTGGTGTTTACGGACCTTTTAAAAACACTTCATTGGAAGATTTCAGAAAAGTTATGGATGTGAATTTTATGGGGGCTGTTAATTTTACCTCCGAGGTATTGCCCAATATGATTCGCTCAAATAACGGGAAAATAGTTTTTACATCTTCTGTGGCTTCGTTATACGGAGCACCTTTTTACAGTGCTTACAGTGCCAGCAAAGCGGCCTTAAAATCTTTCAGCCAGTCACTGCGAGCTGAATGCCGGGACAATGGAATTTCTGTTTTACTTGTTTCACCTGATTATACAGATACTGCTTTTTTTAAAAATGAAAAATTTACAGGTGGGGCCAGGATCCATGATGACAAACCGGCAAAAGTAGAAAAAGTTGCCCGTCAAATATTCCGCGATATCTGTTCAGGGAAAAATGAAACCATTTATTCCTTCAGGGGGAAAATGCTCAGGTTTTCTTATTTGTTTTTCAGAAGCTTTACTGAAAATTATTTCAGAAAGCGTGCTTTAAAATACACATTAAAATGACTGAATCATGAAAAAACCAAAACTGTTAATTATAGTACTTTTTCAGAATCTTGGTGAAGAAAAAGCCTATTATGCAAAATCACCGGCCCCACCAATATCAGGGGCATTGCTGGCAGGGCTCACTCCACCGATTGTTGAAATTGAACTACTGCATGAGATGATACGGCCGATTGATTATACGACAGATGCCGATTTTATTGCCTTAAGTTTTATGGATTTTTGTTTGGTCCATGCCATTGAGGTATCAGGGAAATTCAAAAAACTCGGAAAAAAGGTTGTGGCAGGCGGAAGGTATGCTTCAACATTCCCTGAAGAAATTGTGGAACATATGGATGCAACAGTGGTTGGCGAAGCCGAAGGTATTTGGCCGGAAGTGGTAACCGACCTGGTAAATAATACACTGAAAAAAATATATTATGCGCCGATTGCACCACCTCTTGACAATATTCCACCGCCCAGGTACGACTTAATTGAAAAAGATTTTACCGTACCTGTTGTTACCGAAGCTACACGTGGGTGCATCTATAAATGCAGTTATTGCCAATTGAATATTAAACCAACACCTTACAGGAAAAGGCCTGTTCAGGATGTAATAAATGATTTGTTGGCAACCAGGAAATTACCACTAATGAAAAGAAAAATAGCCATGTTGCAGGATAACAACCTGGGAGGTGATATGAAATATGCCAAGGAACTTTTAAGGGAGATTGCTAAAATAAATCTATGGGCACTGGGAGTGCAGTTCAGTTTCGACTGCCTGCATGATGATGAATTTATCGATTTGCTGGTTGAAGCAAATTGCGGACTGGCATTTATCGGGCTGGAATCGTTAAATGAACCGAGCCTGGCTTTTGTGCACAAAAAACAAAACCGCACCGGTGAATACAAGGAACTTTTTGAAAAACTGAAAAAGCGGGGAATCCTTACTTTTACGGGAATGATGATCGCTCTGGATGAAGACACTCCTGAATATTATAACGAACTTCCGGCAAAGTTGGAAGAAATCGATCCCAGTACAATCCTGTTGTCTATTTCGATACCCATTCCGGGGACACCTTTCCATAAACTGGTTAATGATGAAGGTAGGATTATCGACGGCAACCTTTCGCATTATGAGGGAGACCACCTGGTTTTCCAGCCTAAAAATGTTTCCAAAGAGGATGTTTTCAGAGCTTATAAAAATATCAACAGGGTATTTTATTCCTGGAAAAACATATTCAGGCGCTGGCTCAGGTTTATTAAAACTGCACGGTTTAAAGGAAATTTTTTCAGCCGGTTTTTACGGGGGGCATTCCTTTCAGTAATGATGATCAGGATATCAGTTTTTCAGCGTGACCATGCAAGGGAAAAAGTGTATCAGATGGCAGCTGATTAATCTATGCGCTGCCTAAACTGGTCCAAAGCATGTAACTGGTCATTAAAAAACCGGTTGCGTTCCTTTTCCCCGGTGTGGCTGATAAGGGTTGATTTTTTCACCAGTCCTTTAAAATATTTGTCGAGTTCTTTACAGAAATTTTGATTTGTAGTATTTAACAGGCTAAGAACATTAAAAGTGAGATATGCTGAATATCCCCGGTCTGTTTTAACAAGGATAGTATTGTCGTTATATACTACCTCGTTAAAATATAATTTGTATGAATCTTCAATTCCTACCGGCTCATGCCCATATAAAAATTTAAATCCAAGTTCCGCTTCTTTTTTCATATGCTGAATCCATTTTTCCATTTTATCCAGCAAATTTTTGAGGTGTGATTTTTTAACAATAAAACCTGAAATCCAGTAATATTCGATCTGGCTTAATAAAATCCGGAATGTATTTTCGTTCCAGATTTCAACGGTAGGAATTTTTGAATACAAAGCAAGGGCTTTTTGCCCTTTTTTGTAAACATCAATTTCGATATCTTCCGGGTTAAAGGTTTTTGCCTCATATTCAGGAAACTGAAACAGCGTTTTTTCCCAGAAAAAGACTTTAAAGGCAGCTATTTCAGGAAGCTGAAAATAATGGAAAAGCGGAGGGTCTTTGGCAACATATGTAATTTCCTTTTGTTTGGCAGCATCTATTTTTATCAGGTCGTTAAATATTTTATCCACCCAGTTGCTTACCTTAAAATTATCGGGTTCAATAACACTTGTTTCAAAGGTGACATGGTTTCCAACATCTCCGCAAAATGCATCTATTGAAAGGTTGAAATGAATTTTCAGTTTAAACAGTTCCTCAATGGTCAATGGTTTTTCACCCCTGATCCTGCGGTAGGCACTATCGTTCCCAAGCTCAAGGATTTCAGCAATTTCATTAACCAACGATATATTGGGAGGAAGCTTTTCTTTAATGAGGTTAAAGATAGCCTTTTGAACAGTTGATATTTGATCCATGATCCTAATTTAAGGAATATTTATTAATTATTCACTGTTGTACCCGAATCAAAAAAATCAATATTTGTGCTTGATAATAAATCTGTATCCTCTTTTAATTAATTTTTGCTGATATTCCCAAAATCAGTTTTGTTTTCGCTAGTTTCAGAAGAATCTGCAAAATGGATTTTTATTTATCGTTTTTTACTACTATAAATGCAAGTTCACTTATTCCTCTTGCTAAATAAGCTATTTATGTTTAATGATTTTATCATAAATTTGATTTGATATTAATTTATGAATCAATTTATTTCTGATCAGAAATTTAACCGAACTGTATTTAAACTATAATGAATTTTTTGACTCAAGTGTATAAATGAATGTAATTTTAAAAATCAAAAATCATGAAAAAACTAATTTTTATTGTATTGACTATATTATTAATCGTTATGCAGAATTCAGTTTCTGCAGTTGAAAATCCAGATGATCAGGCTACAGAAAAAGCTAGGATCGGAATTTATGACTCGCGTATAATTGCAGTTGCTTCCACACGTACTGAGGAATTTATGCAAACCATTCAGAAAATGAAATCCGAACATCAGGATGCTATATCATCAGGAGACACGATTCAGGCAAAACTCCTTGAGAAAAAGGGATCGACTATACAGAATATTATGCATAAACAGGCTTTCAGTACCTATCCGGTAACAGATATACTTGAAAAAGTAAAGGATAAAATACCTGAAGTGGCTGAAAAAGCCAATGTAAGCTGCATCGTTAATAAATGGGCTATAGCTTATCAAAATGAAAACATCGAGTATATTGATTTAACCCTGGAACTGGCTGCATTGTTAACTGATTCTGAAGAAATTAAAATTATGTATTCGCAGTTTCCTGAACAGCCTGAATCATTAATCGAAATGGAAATGGCAATTGCATTCGGAGTGACAGATAATAATTGAGTTGTCGGTTCCGGATGAAAATTTATTTAGTTTTTATATATCTGTTTCTTGAACAGCTAAAACACTACAAATTCAGGACTATATAGAAAACGAAATTCACAAAATGATTGTAGTAACAGGATTATTATTTAAGGATTTTAAACGATGAAAATAAAATACCGGATAATACAACTGACATCATAATCCAAGTTGGTAAGCAGGCAGAGGTAAATAATTTCTGCCTATTATTATGTAATCAACGATGCAGCATCTTCGTCGATATACCATACCAGTTCGCCATTTTCAGGCTGAATATAATAAGCAGGTAATAATTTGGCCGCATCATCGTCGTTCATAATTTCGGCAATCCGTAAAGCTTTGTTTTTCCCGGTTACCAAAAAGAATACCCGGTTTGAATTGTTTAAGACATTACCGGTTATTGTTATCCGCGGACGGTTTGTCAGTGGATGTTTTGTGACAGCACAGTTTTTCTGATAATCAATCAATTCCATATGATAAGGAAATATGGATGCCGTATGCCCGTCGTTGCCCAGTCCTAAAATAATCAGGTCGAAAACAGGCCAGTCGCCTCGCATATTTAAATGGTCATCAATTTCTTTTCCGTATCGTAAAGCCTCTTTTTTTGGATCTTCTTCACCCCTGATACGATGGATATTGCTTTCAGGGACCAACAACCCACTGAACAAATATAGATTGGCAAGGTTGAAATTACTTTCAATATTATCAGGCGGGACACATCTTTCATCGCCCCACCAGAAATGGATTTTATCCCATGGAATTAAATCGAAGTATTTTTTAGCAAGGGTTTCAAATAATAATTTAGGTGTTTTTCCACCCGATAAAGCAATGTTAAAAGTCTCCTGATCGGATTTATGTGTAATATTTACAAGTTCCTTAGCTAAAGCTTTGACAACCTTCTTTGGGGTTTTAAATATTTTTACTTCTACAGAAGGATTCATATAAGATTGTTTGCAATAAAAATAGTAATTTTTCTGAAATTACAATTCACAGTAAGTCCCGTCGTTTGTGAGGTTCTTACAGGGATACCTCCATTGCCCTCCGTTTATAAGGTTATCTGAAACATCAGGTCCCCACGAACCGGCAGGATAACCAAATACAGGTATCGATGGATTTGTTTCCCAGGCATACAGGATAGGCTGTATAAATTTCCAGGCCTCCTCAACGGAATCGCCACGTGCATATAAACTTGCATCACCCAGCATACAATCGTGAAGCAACCTGCCATAAGCTGTCGGAATCTGTTCCGCTGACAAATCACTGTAATGGAAATCCATGTTGACAGTCTGGACATTAAAACCTGCTCCCGGCGTTTTCATTCCGAATTTTAATAATATTCCTTCATCGGGTTGAATTCGTATTACCAGTTGATTGTTTTCCTGTGCAATTCCTCCTTCCAATCCAAACAGATGATGAGGTGCCTTTTTAAAATGAACAACTACTTCTGTAACCCTGGTTGGCAGCTTTTTACCGGTTCTGATATAAAAAGGGACTCCTGCCCAGCGCCAGTTATCGATATAAAATTTCATGGCTACAAAAGTTTCTGTACGTGAGTGTTTATCAACCCCATCTTCCTCCCGATAGCCCAATACTTCCTGCCCTTTGATTTTTGAATGAATATATTGTCCCCTGATTACATATTTTTCAACCATGTTTTCTTTGATTGGCTTCAAAGATTGAAACACTTTCAGTATTTCATTTCTTAATGCATCTGCTTCCACTACAACAGGAGGCTCCATTGCTATAAAACCTACCAGTTGCATAAGATGATTCTGAACCATATCGCGTAAAGCACCTGAATGGTCATAATAACCTCCCCTTTGTTCAACTCCGAGGCTTTCTGCTGAAGTTATTTCAATATGGTCGATGTAATTGTGGTTCCATAATGGTTCAAAAATACCGTTTGAGAACCTTGTGACAAGCATATTCTGAACAGTTTCCTTTCCAAGGTAGTGGTCGATCCGGTAAATCTGGTCTTCGTTAAAAAACTTCAGGAGCTGAACATTCAATTGTTTTGCTGATTGAAGGTCGGTGCCAAAAGGCTTTTCCACAATTATCCTCCTGAAATATTTTTCTGAAATGTTTAATCCGCAATTTGCCAGGTTCCCAGGTATTATTCCATACATCGACGGGGGAGTGGAAAGGTAAAATATATAGTTTTTATCGATGTTGTTTTTTTTGCTGATTGTATCAAGTCGGTCAATCAGTTTTATATATTCATCTTTTTCGGAAACCATTAAAGGCTGATAATACAATTTGTTGCTAAATTCCCTGACAGAATCATCGGCGGGAAGGAATTCACCGGCTTGTTGCCTGAATTCTTCATCTGTCATTTTTGTGCGGCTTACACCTAAAACCGCAAAATTTGATGGCAATAAATTTTGAAGAAAAAGTTCATGCAAAGCAGGAATCAGTTTCCGTTTTGTAAGGTCCCCTGAAGCACCAAAAATAATAAGTATCTGATTAACCGGTTTTTTCATTTGTTAATTGTTTTTCAAAGAAACAACCATATACAACACTTTGTTTTATTCCCATTTTGTTGTTTCAATCAGGTGAATAATATCAGGTTCAATAAAATCGATCACGGGTTTTAATGAGTCAATATTTGGAATATCGCGGATATAAAAAGAGCCACGCAGAAAATGTGTTGTGCTGTCGGTTAAAAAAAACTGCATCGGGGAAGCTGCGTTTCCTTCAATCAGGTAAATGGTTCCGTATACTTTTTCTATCGGATTTATAAATATTCTTTCCTCTATCGCATCAGCTTTAATGGTGTGTTTATAAGCCAACGTCCTTGAATCTTCCAGCAAAAATTCCAGTTTTCCGATTTCTGAATCTTTTGATATTTGTTTATAGGTTATATGAATATCAGCTTTGTTTTCAGGAATTACAACTGTTACATCAAATTTATCCTGATTGTTTTTACTCAGATTATTTATTTCAGCATAAGTAGGTATTTCAAAAACATAAGGAAATCCTTTTTCCTGAAACTCAGTATATTTTTTTTCCGGGAAGGAAATCCTGAAATACCCTCTCGGGCGCGGTGTATATTTTTCTTTACAAGCTCCAAAGATAAAAAGGATAAGCAATATAATTATGAACCTCTTTCCCATTTTAATTTTACCTGAAAACGCCTGTAAGGGATTATTATTGAATTTCGACCCCGATTTTTTCAATCCGCCGGTTATTAACTGCATTAATTGTAAAAATAAAATTTTTACAGCTGATTTTATCATTGAGTTCAGGGATTTCACCTTTCAATTCGAGGATTAATCCGGCAAGTGTATCAGCATCACCTTTCACTTCGTTAAAAATATTCTCATCGGAACCAATGGCCCTGTAAAAATCAAAGAGCATTGTTTTCCCGTCAAATATGTATTTTTTGTCTGATATTTTTGTAAAAAGTTTTTCTTCTTCGTCGTATTCATCAATTATTTCACCAACAATTTCCTCCAGAATATCTTCAAGTGTTACTATCCCGGCTGACCCTCCGTATTCATCAACAACAACAGCGAGATGGACTTTTCGTTTTCTGAATTCTTCAAGTAATGTGTTTATCCCTTTTGTTTCAGGCACATAAAATGGTGGGCGTATTAATGATTGCCATTTAAAACTGTTCCCTTTATGAGCATGTGAAAGAAGGTCCTTTATATAAAGAATTCCGTTAATCTGGTCGAATGAATCAGAATATACAGGGATTCTTGAAAAACCTGATTTCTTTATAATATTGACAACTTGGTCAAATGGTGTTTTTATATCAATTGCAATAACATCAACACGGGATTTCATTATTTCGGCAACTTTTTTATTGCCAAATTTTACAATACCTTCCAGAATTTCCTTATCCTCTGATATTTCCTGGTCGGATGTAAGCTCCAGCGCCTGTGATAAGTCAGAAATCGAAAGGTTCTTTTTGTGCTTCGATAGCCTTTTATTTACAACCGATGTAAATTTGATTAAAACCGAACTGATCGGGCTGAAAATTATCCCTAAAACGTTCAGGGGTACAGACATAAATTTGGCAAATCCTAAACCATGGTGTGTAGCATACACTTTTGGTACAATCTCTCCTATAAGTAATAATATAAAAGTAATCAGCACTACCTGAAATAAAAATTCGATTACCTGCGAATTGCCAAAATCAATTAACCGGGAAGTTATAAACGAGCTTAAAACAATAACCCCAACATTAACAAAGTTATTGGCTACCAGTATGGTTGCCAGAAGTTTTTCGGGATTTTCCAGGTTTTTCAGTGTAACCTTAGCCAACCGTGTTTTACTTTTACTAAGTTTAATCCTGTTTTTAGGGCTTAATGCAAAATAGGCAACTTCCGATCCGCTGATCAGGGCTGAAACCGTTAAAAGTAAAAGTATAATTATCCCCCCGATTACAATTTCGATTGTGACCGGATAAAATTCAATATTCCAACTAAAAGAGGGATCAGAAGATAATGCCTGTCCTGCTTCCAAATGTTACTTTTTTGAATTAAAATGGTAAATCATCCTCTTCTGGTGGTTCTGTTGCATCCGGTAAATTCGAAGATTGATCCTGAATATTGTTCCCATTCTGGTAACCAGTGTCGCCTCCCGGCTGATCATCACGTTTCCCTAATAGTTGCATTACATCACCATAAATTTCTGTTGTATAACGTTTGTTGCCGTCTTTATCGTCCCACGACCGGGTGCGGATACGTCCTTCGATGTAAACCTGCCTCCCCTTGGAAACATATTTTTCTGCAATATCGGCAAGGCCACGCCACAATACAACATTGTGCCATTCGGTTGTTGTTACTTTGTCGCCGTTTTTGGCAATGTACGATTCTGATGTGGCAAGGGGGAAGTTGGCTACGGCTACACCTGAATCGAGGTGCCTTATTTCCGGGTCCTTGCCTACATTACCAACTAAAATTACTTTGTTTACTGACATAATTTTTATTTTTGGGTTAATCATCTATGAAGATACAAATAATCCCATTTTTACAACAATTATTTACCTTAATTTATTAATTCTTTTTTAATTAAATATTTTTCAACTAACCTGGGGACTGCAAATGTATGAATATCTTTTTTATTTACACGGATCAGAGGATGGTCTAATTTGACCAGTGAACTCTTTTTTAAGCAGATAAACCTGGTAAATAATTTTTGGTGACTTAAAATATGGATAACTTCATCACTTATTCCACAAAATTCCATTCCTGAAGTTAATTTCTCCCAACCATTTTTTGAAATTATATTTTCGGGTTTTTCAGGATGCTTTGTTTCAATAAGAGGAAGCTCGTACAGGTTTTCCCAGATATCGTTTTTGTCCCGTTTTTGCAAATAAACAGAATTTCCTTCGTCAATCAGTAAATAATAAAAATACCGGTTCCTTTGTTTTACCCTACTTTTTTTAACCGGGATATTTTTTGTGCTTTTGTTTTTATATGCAAGGCAATTAGCTGAAACAGGGCAGTTTAAACAATCAGGAGAAGCCGGTAAACAGATAATTGCTCCAAGTTCCATAAGTGCCTGGTTATGCAATCCCGGATCATTTTTATTTATTAATTTTTCTGCGGCCAGCTGAATTTCTTTTTTCCCTTTTTCCGAATCGACAGGAGTTTTAATTTCAAAAAGCCTTGCCAGCACACGGGTGATATTTCCGTCGACTGCGGCATAGGAATTATTGAATGCAATGGAAACAATTGCAGCTGCAGTATATGGGCCAATTCCTTTCAGAGACAATATATCTTCATATTTTTCAGGAAAAACACCATTAAATTTCTTAACAATTATTTTAGATGTAAAATGAAGGTTCCTTGCACGGCTGTAATATCCAAGCCCCTGCCAGGCTTTTAATACTTCATCTTCCGATGCAAGTGCAAGGTCAGAAACGGTAGGGAAGAGTTCAATAAAATGGTTGTAATAGTTTATACCCTGTTTAATTCTTGTTTGTTGGAGTATAATTTCTGATATCCATATTTTATACGGGTCGGAAGTTGAACGCCATGGTAAATCCCGTTTTTCAAAACGATACCATTGATATAAATTTTGCAGGAAATCCACCATAACTTTTATAAGTGATTTAAAATCTTGACAAAATATCAAAATAAATTGTTTTTAAATGCAATATATTTTTAAAAAGTTTTTATTTTTGCAGACCGATATAGTCGAATTAATTTGTTGATAACTAAATATTTTAGCAATGACAAAAGCAGATATTGTAAACGAAATTTCTAAAAACACAGGGATTGAAAAGGTAACAGTTCAGAAAACTGTAGAAGCCTTCATGGACACAGTAAAAGACTCATTAGTAGATGGTAAGAATGTTTATCTTCGAGGATTTGGTAGTTTTGTAGTAAAGAAAAGAGCTGAAAAAACAGCCAGGAATATTTCTAAAAATACAACTATTATTATTCCTGAACATCATATTCCTTCTTTCAAGCCTGCTAAGACTTTCGTTTCACATGTAAAGAATCACGTAAAATAATTTATTATGCCAAGCGGTAAAAAGCGTAAAAGACATAAGATGGCCACGCATAAGCGTAAAAAAAGGCTAAGAAAAAACAGACATAAAAAGAAAAAATAACATTCTAAAATCTTCTTTTTAAAACTGTTCGATTAAACCTAAAGTAATTTTTTGCTTTAGGTTTAATCCGTTTTAAAAGTATGTATTTGTTCTTTAAAGATTAGAATGATTAAAAAAACAGGTTGTGAGTAGCGATTTAATTATTGATGTCTCTCCATCCGAAATAGTAATTGCCTTACTTGAAGACAAAAAGCTTGTTGAACTTACCAGGGAAAAAAGCGGTGCTAAATTTGCCGTAGGCGATATTTATCTGGGGAAGGTTAAAAAAATTATGCCCAGCCTCAACGCTGCTTTTATTGATATTGGTTACGAAAAGGATGCTTTTCTTCATTACCTTGATATGGGCCCTCAGTTTGCAACACTGAATAAATTTCTGAAAATTGCTTCTTCTAATAAAAATAAAATAACCTCTATCTCAAAATTTCATTCAGAACCCGATATTAATAAGGAAGGTAAAATAAACCAGTTATTAAAAATCGGGCAAAAAATATTGGTCCAGGTTGCAAAAGAACCCATTTCAACCAAAGGGCCCAGGCTGACTTCAGAAATTTCGATTGCAGGAAGGTACATGGTATTATTGCCCTTCAGCGAAAAAATCTCGGTTTCGCAAAAAATAAAATCGAACGAGGAGAAAAGCCGGCTGAAAAAACTGATACAAAGTATAAAACCACGGAAATATGGTTTAATTATCAGGACCGCAGCAGAGGAAGTCAGAGTGGCCGAATTGGACCAGGAATTACGAAGGCTTGTCGATAAATGGGAAACAACCTTTCATAAATTACGCAGGGCCAGGGTTCCTTCGCTTATTATTGGCGAAATAGACAGGACTACAGCGCTTTTGCGTGATATTTTCCATCACGATTTTAACAGTATTATTGTTAACGATTTATCGGTGTGCAACGAGCTCAGCGATTATATCGGTACCATTAAAAATGCTAAAAAGAACCTGGTAAAACATTACAAAGGTAATTCCCCGATATTTGAATATTATGGGATTGAAAAGCAAATAAAGGCATCATTCGGGAAAACCGTATCGTTTAAAAACGGTTCTTACCTGATCATTGAACATACGGAAGCATTTCATGTAATAGATGTAAATAGCGGCAACCGTTCAAAAGCCGGACTGACGCAGGAATCGAATGCAGTGGAAGTGAACCTGGCTGCTTGTGATGAAATAGCTAGGCAATTGAGGTTGAGAGATATGGGTGGAATTATTGTAATCGATTTTATCGATATGCAGGAATCGGATAACCGGCATAAAGTTTATGAGTTCATGAGAACTGCCATGTCAAAAGACCGTACCAAACATAATATCCTGCCCTTGAGTAAATTCTGCCTTATGCAGATAACCCGGCAGCGTGTAAGGCCCGAAGAACATATTGAAACTGCAGAAGTTTGCCCGGTTTGTAAAGGTACCGGCGAAGTAGTACCTACATTACTTTTTGCTGATGAATTAAGTAATAAGGTTGTTTATATTATCAAAGACCTTGACAAGAAAAAGTTGTTGTTAAAAGTACATCCTTATGTTGCAGCATATTTAAGGAAAGGTTTAAAATCATATCAGAAAAAATGGTTCCTAAAATATTTTAAATGGGTAAGGATAGAAGTCAATAATTCTTACACTTTCCTTGAATACCATTTTTTTGACGAGAATATGGAAGAAATTATCCTTTAAAAGTCCTGGTTTTAGCCGGGATTTTCTATTTTAGCTAAAACCTGAAAATTGATGAAGAAAATAGTTTTACTGATAATTCTTATTTGGCTTCAATTTGTTAAGTCAGCATTAGGTTTTGAGCTAAAAGGGAAAGTTGACTATGCCAACGATTGGCAGCCTGTTATATTTCTGGCTTCACTGAATTCTCCGGCTGATTTATTTGTTGCATCCCCCGATTTTATCCTCTCTAAAACTATAATTGGTGCTGATGGAAGTTTTTCATTTAAGGATGTTGTCATTCCTGATGAGCCGATGTTTTACAGGCTTTATATGGTTAAAAATGAATTTTCAACTGTTGAATTTAATACTCCTGAGAACAGGAATTATATACACCTTATCCTTGATAATCAATCAGAATTGTCTGTTGAACTTTCACTTATAAATAACAAACTGGATGTCGTTTCTATCAAGGACCAGGGATTAAATAAATCAGTTTTCCAGTTCGATGATGAAATTCTGAAGTACAAAAAAGAAATGAGTGCAGATCTTAGTAAAAATCAACTGGATTTGCTGAAACAACAACATGATTCATACATAAAAAATTTTATCGATACTTGTCAGAACAGCATGGTTGGATTATATGCTTTGTATCATATAGAAGAAAAAGAAACTGATTTTCTGCGTAACAGTAATTTTTATATAAATTTTAAGAACAGGTTGCACAATGAATTTCCGTCTGCCATATATACTTCAGTTTATGATGATTTGCTGAATTCACTTGTGGATTTTCGCGACCTAGTTTGTGAGATTCCCGGGGTTGCTCCGAAATGGAAAGATTATTTGCTGATATTGGAATCAGCTCTGATTGTATTTTTGCTTACCTGGATTCTTTTAAAAAAGACAAAACTGAAAGCAACTGATAGTTTTAAATCTGAAACTGACATATATTTCAGATTAACAGAAAAGGAAAAACAAATACTGAAATTAATATCGGAAGGGAAAACAAATAAGGAAATCAGTAAATTGTTATTTATTGAACTAAGCACGGTAAAAACACACATTAATAATATTTACAAACAAATAAAAGTTCCTGACAGAAAAGGAGCGGCACAATTTTTCAAACAGCTGAATTTGGAATAAATGAGGGACTAGGCCCAATTTCAACCCCTTGGTTTAAAACAATTTCTTTAATATTAGGTTTATTTGAAGGTTGGTCTTAATATATTTGTTTAAAATTAAAAAAGTAAAGTATGCGCCACATGAAAAAAGCACTTTTATTATCTGTTACATTAATAACATCACTCTTTTCATTTTCACAAATCATAGAACCTATAAAATGGTCATTCGATTCAAAACAAAATGGAAAAGAAGTTGACCTGATATTTAAAGCAACAATAGATAAAGGGTGGCATTTGTATGATACGTACTTGCCTGAAGGTGGCCCGATTGCCACACAGATCGTTTATGAGGATTCCACTCTTTTTGAGTTTTCTGGGGAATTGCAGAAATCTCCTGAACCGGAAGAACACTTTGACCCGACTTTTCAGCTTACATTGCGATATTTCAGCCTCGAGGTAACATTGACACAAAAAATAAAACTGAAAACAGACAATCCTGTTAAAATTGATGGGTATGTTATGTTCATGGGTTGTAACGATGAAACCTGCCTGCCTCCGAATGAAGAAGAGTTTTCATTCGATTTTAATAAAACCGGAAGTGTTCAGCCTGCAAATGAGTCAGGAGGTGGGGCTGGAACACGTTCTTCTGCAACAGGCCAAACCATTTGGGTATTCCTTTTAATATCGCTTGTTGCAGGTTTTGCATCCGTTTTAACTCCCTGTGTTTTTCCAATGATTCCTATGACGGTTTCATTTTTTATGAGAGGTAGTGATAACCGTAAAAAGGCAATCAGTACAGCTTTCTTTTTTGGTTTGTCTATAGTGGGAATTTTTACTTTGCTGGGAGCATTATTTTCATTTGGTGTTTTTGGTCCGAATGTAGGAAGCATTCTGAGCACCCACTGGATTCCCAATCTGATCTTTTTAATTTTATTCCTTGTTTTTGCTATTTCCTTTTTTGGTGCTTTCGAAATAATTTTACCAAGCAGTTTGGTTAATAAAACCGACTCAAAAGCCGATAAAGGTGGATTGATTGGTGCTTTTTTTATGGCATTGACTACGGTTATTGTATCTTTTTCTTGCACCGGGCCGTTTATTGGTGCTTTGATCATCCAGGCAGTTCAGGATGGTGGAATGCGTCCTTTGTTGGGAATGTTTATTTACGGACTGGCATTTGCCACACCTTTTACTTTGCTTGCCATTTTCCCGTCGGCATTAAACAAATTACCTAAATCAGGTGGCTGGCTAAATTCCATCAAAGTGGTTTTTGCTTTTGTTTTACTTGCTTTTGGGCTAAAATTCCTGGGCAATATCGACCAGGTTTACGGGCTTAACATATTAAACCGTGATATTTTTCTTGCGATCTGGATTGTAATTTTCTTTATGCTTGGATTATATTTACTGGGTAAAATCAAATTTTCACACGACAGCGACCTGCCATATCTCGGTATCGGAAGGTTTTTACTTTCGATGGCAACTTTTGTGTTTGTGATTTATTTATTTACAGGTCTGCTTGGAGCACCACTTACCGGAATCTCTGCCTTGATTCCTCCTGCAACTGGAAATAATCATTATTTAAGTACAGGATCTCAGGTTTCTCAGACAATTCCCGAAGAATTGTGTGGCACTCCAAAATATGCCGATAAATTGCATATGCCACAAAACCTGCCGGGTTATTTTGATTTTGAACAGGGGCTTGCCTGTGCAAAAGAACAGGGTAAACCCATGTTCCTTGTTTTTAAAGGGCATGCCTGTGCCAATTGTAAAAAAATGGAGAATACCGTTTGGGCTGACCCTGAAAATCAAAAACTGCTGGTTGAGAATTTTGTGATTACCGGATTGTACAACGACGACCGTACCAAATTGCCGGAAAATGAATGGATCACATCATCGGTTGACGGGAAAGTGAAAAATACAATGGGAAAGAAAAACCTCGATTTACAGATATCAAAATACGGGACCAACAGCATTCCGTTCCATGTAATTATAATGCCCGACGGAACTGAATATACTTATGGGGTAACCTTCGACAATGAGGAATTCAGGGAATTTCTGAAAAAAGCGTTATAGATAGTTCATTTGTGTTATTTTATTTAAATTGACAGATTGATATATCTGTCAAAATCAGTTAAATTAGCCTTAAATAAAATAACCTGTTATGAAACCAACTACCTATTTTGAAAAAATCATAAAATTTAATTTAAATCGTTTTTCCCCCATTTTTTTTGTTATGGTATTATTGACCGGATTAATAGCATTTTCATGCTCTGATCCTGCCGATGGCAAAGGAGCATATAAAACAGGCAAATACCGGAATCTATTTGTTGAAAATGGCCATTCGCAACAGGAAGTGGATGCTAAAGTTGAAGCTACATTTCAACAACTTTTTCATGGCGACAGTGCCCAGGTGATTTATTTTGAAGACGGGGAGAATGAAAACGGGAAACTGGCATATCTGGCTGATATTAACAGCAATGATGTCAGGAGCGAAGGTATGTCATACGGGATGATGATCTGTGTTCAGATGGATAAAAAAGAAGAATTTGATGCACTCTGGAACTGGGCATTAACCCATATGTATGTTGATAAGGAAGGGCATCCCAACAAAGGATATTTTTCATGGTCGATTTTTTATGACGGAAGGCCACGTGCTGAAACTCCGGCGCCGGATGGTGAAGAGTATTTTGTTATGGCCTTGTATTTCTCTGCCAACCGCTGGGGTAATGGTCAGGGAATTTACAATTACAAAGAATGGGCTGATCGTATTCTGACAAATATCAGGCATCGGAAAGAAATTACCGGGCCAACATTATACGGGCAGCTTTCAATTGGCAACATGGTTAACGAAGAGTATCATATGATCCGTTTTGTGCCTGATATCGGAAGAAATGAATTTACCGATCCGTCGTATCATTTACCCGGATATTATGAATTGTGGGCTCGCTGGGGTCCAGAAGAAGACCGTGAATTCTGGGCAATTGCTGCCGATTCAAGCCGGAATTTCTTTTACAAGCATGTTGATCCGAATACCGGGCTTTGCACCGATTATGCCAACTTTGACGGGACTCAGGTACAATCGCGGTGGAACCGGAGAGCTGCGACATTTGCATATGATTCATGGAGGACCCAGTCGAACTGGGCTTTTGATTATTCGTGGTGGCAAAAAGATCCTCGCGAAGTTGAACTGAGTAACCGGTTACAATCGTTTTTTGCTTCATTCGGAGTTAATAAATTTGGCCATAGGTTTACTCAGGAAGGTGAAGTGCTTGATCCGGGCCACAGGGCAGGGCTTGTTGCCACAAGTGCGGTTATGAGTCTGGCTGCAGATCATGAAGTTGCCAGAGATTTTGTTGAAGAATTCTGGAATACTCCTGTACCAGTGTCTCATAGCGATCGTTATTACGATGGAACTTTATATATGATGAGTATGCTGCATTGCAGTGGCCAATTTAAAATCTGGAATCCGGAATAATATTTTTTGATTCTTTCGTAACTTTACCCCGTTATGGAAAAATACAATCGGGGATTTGTACTTAGCGGGGGAGGAGCCAGGGGTTTTGCCCACCTGGGAATTTTGCAGTACTTAAAGGAAAAAGGTATTTATCCGGATATAATTTCCGGTGTCAGTGCGGGTGCTATAGTCGGAGCATTTATAGCAAGCGGAAAAGAACCTTTTGAAACCCTTGAAATTCTTGCAAAAGGAGGATTTCTTAAATACACCAAAATCCACCTTCCGGTCGACGGACTGCTAAAACTCGATGGTTTAAAAGAACTTTTTATAAAAGAAATTGAACAACAGAATATTGAAGAACTGAAAATACCGCTTATTGTTGGTGCAACAAATTTGAACCTGGGCAAGGTTGATTTTTTTGATCAGGGTCCAATCCATGAGATAGTGCTGGCATCTTCTTCAATACCGGTACTTTTTTCACCTGTTAATTACAACGGTTTTCAGTATGTTGACGGCGGTGTATTGAATAACCTTCCGGTTGAGCCCCTCTTGGGTAAATGTTATAAAATAATTACACAAAACATTAATCCAATAAATGAAACCGGGAAAATAAAAAACCTCATTCAGGTGGCAACCCGGACTTTCCATTTGGGAGTTCATGCCCGGATCGATTTTGCCAAAAAGAACTCCGATTTGTATATAGAACCCAAAGAACTGGATAAATTCGACCTGTTAAAAGCCAATAAAGCTGACAAGGTTTTTGAGGTTGGTTATAAATTTGCTGAAGCTATTGATTTAAAAGATTTTATATAGTATCTTTATTGATCCTGTTGGTTCCTTTTACTCATATTGTTATGTACAGAATTATTATTATTGGATTTTTGCTGATATTTGTTTTAAGCATGTAATAAAGAAGAATCAGAGAAATATGAGGAAACAGAAAAGCAAACTATCATCCCTGATTTTATTCTTGCAGGACAGAATTCAGGCGAAGGTGTATTTTATACTGATATTGTAAATGATACTCTAAAATACCTGGCAGGATCTTCTCAGGCTTCTTTCGATATAGACAATGATGGGAATCCCGATTATAAATTTGCGTATAAAGAAAAAATATCTTCTGGTTATTCAAATTTTGAGTTTTCAATTTCACCATTGAATAATAATAAAATTGTAACATTAAATGATACTATTACAGTTAATACTTTTCTTGTTAATGAAACTATTGATGATAATTTAAATTGGACAGGTGAAAAGGGAATTATTTATAGAAGTTTAAAAGATATTTCAATGACTAGTTCATGGGTTAGTGGTTTGTGGCGTGACATGAGTCCAAAATATATCGGAATCAGAATAGAACAAAAAGATAAAGTCTTTTATGGGTGGATTAAGGTTGCCAATAATTGGGGGCTAATTATTTATAATTATGCATGTACAATTCCTTATGAATTATGATGAAGTATTTAAATAAATCAAATTTTATTTGTTATTCATAATTTTAAAAAACTCCTCGCGATAAGTTAAGCTCACCGGTATTTTTTCATTACCCAGTTTTACCATATTCCCTTCAATATAATTTACTTTTGAGATGTTTACTATGAAGGATTTATGTATTCTAATAAATTGTTTTTCGGGGAGTTTCTGAACAATTTCTTTTAAAGTCCCGTGAACCATCAGTTTTTTATCTTCCATGTAGAAACGAACATAATCGCCCATGGCCTCAAGGAATAGCAGGTTATTAAATTCAATCCGGTAATTCTTTTTATCGGCTTTAACCAAAATGTGCTGAATTGGAGTTTGTTCTGAAATTTGTCTGTTTTCGAGTCGTTCCAACGCCCGGTTTACTGCTTTCCGGAAACGTTCAAAAGGAACCGGTTTCAGAAGGTAATCAACTGCTTCCACTTCAAATCCCTCGATGGCAAATTCAGGATAGGCGGTAATTAAAATAAACAACGGTGTGTGGCTCAGGCTTTTTACAAAATTAATCCCGGTTAACCGGGGCATGTTTATATCAAGGAAAAGCAGGTCGATGTTTTCTTTTCTGACAATATCACCCGCTTCCAGTGCATCATTGCAGATCATAACCAATTCCAGTTCGGGGCATGATTCAACATAATCTTTTAAAACATCCTGTGCCAGAGGTTCATCATCAACAATTAAACATTTAACAGCCATATTTTTGTTAATACTCGTTTCTAATTAGGTAGTACTCTGTTATTTTACATACATTAGGCTTTGAGCCATGCGCTTTGCGCTTTTTTCACCACTTCCTATTTACCATTTACAAATACTGATTTTTTCAATCCTTTCAGTCCTTTCTATCTATTCAATCAATTGCACCTGCATTAATACTTTAAACCTTTCATCGGTTCCCGAAATTTTTAAAACATGGGCACCGGGGTAAATCAGGTTTAACCTTTTCCTGACATTCTCAATGCCTATTCCTTTAAATCCATCATCATGAATTTCAGCCGGATTTCCCTGGTTGTTTTCAATTTCAAAATTAAGGACCCCTCCTGTTATTTCGATCCTTATTTTTATAAAAGAATTTTTTGCCCCACCTTTAATTCCATGTTTAAAACTGTTTTCAACAAAAGGAAGGAAAAGGAGAGGGGCAATTTTATGTCCTCCGACTTCCCCGAGAATTTCAAGTGTAATATTTTCTGAGTTACTGCTGCGTAATTTTTGCAGGTCGATATAATCTTTGATAATCTCAATTTCCTTCTGCAAAGAAATCATTTCCACATCGGTTTCGTAGATAACATAGCGCATCATTCCGCTTAATTTCAGGATGATGTCGGGAAGTACCGGTGAAGATTTCCGTGCCAGGCTGAAAATGCTGTTAAGCGAATTAAACAGAAAATGCGGATTCACCTGTGATTTTAAAGCTTTTAATTCGGTTAAAGTCTTTTCCTTTTGAATTTCCTGAAGCCTGAACCATCCCCTTGCCAGTTTTATCAGGCTGGTTGCTGCTATGTATACTGAAAGATATAAAGCAATATCCCAGAAATTGTAATATGCAATAAAATAGTAACCCGGGAATATAATATCAATCCATCTTCCGAATAAAAAATCGTAAAAAAACCAACTGACTGAAATAGTTGCAGCCAATGTTGCACCATATATAACAAAGCGTCGTTTTTCCAGGAATAAGGGAAAAAGAAATAACAGGTTTATGTAAACAGCCAGTACAATTGGTGTGTGAAAAAACAGGGTATAAATATAGTCGATGGGCTGAATATCGGCAGAAACCTTTAAAATATTCAGAAGTACCAGGAATGACAAAGCCCAGAACAGGATGTGTTGCAACACCCTGTTCCGTGCAATCCTGTCAAGGATATATAATATTTTCCTGATCACCTATTCCCTGGTTAATTCAACAGCAAGCCCGTCCTCAAAAGCTTCTTCCGAATTTACATATTTTGTAACAAACTTTTGCAATTCCTGAGGTTTTGCAGTCAACAAAATAAAATCGTCGTTTTTTTCATGGTGAATTCTGATTTTGTTTTGTTTGATAAGTTTTTCCAGCCAGTCCTGGTCGAACCAGTTAATATTAATTTTTCCATTTTCGAAACCGGCTTTTGCAAATGTATGAACCGGAATTAGATGGAATTCAGCCAGAGCAGGGTCATCATTACCATATTCAACCAAATAAAAATCGATAAAATAATTCTCATCAAGTTTAATAACAACAACTTTAAATTCTGAGCCTTCCCCTTTATCCGAGTCTTTATATTTCTGAATTAATTTATAAGAGGTTTTATCTTCAGAATCCGGATTATTTTTATCCTTCAAAGGATGAGTAAAAGTCCAGACTGTTTCTTCATCATCAACCCAGGTCCCGGTTAACAGGTCGTTTTCAAAAAGGTCATCTTCGGTATATAAAGGATAAAAAGAAAAGACCACGCATCCTGAAAAGAAAATTGTCAGTATTAATAAGATTGAGAATACTTTAGCTTTAGCTTTCATTTTATTATAATTTAAAATTTCATTCAAATGTAAGAAAGGACAGGGTTACCGTACAAAATTTTCGCTGATATTGAAAAAAAAATCGGTGTTATAAAAAAAAATGCAGTTGACAGGAATAACAGGTTCTCCTGATCAGTTAAATTTCCACATATATTAAATAAATACTAAATAATCAATGAAAACTTCATCGGTTTTCAGAGTTTTACTATTTTTGGGCAAATTTTTTTTCATGGAATTACGG
>JAFGGF010000371.1 GCA_016930735.1 Prolixibacteraceae bacterium | reverse complement strand
AATTCTCTTTTGAGAGAAGGTTGGCCAGGGGCGCAATTTCTTTTTCTTTTTCATTGGCGTAAAGTTCCAAATCCACAAGATCAAGCTTTATTTTTAAGATTTTATTTAAAACTTCTAAAATAGCCAAGGATGCTTTTGGATATTCAATCTGGGCTGTGAAAAAGGGAATTTCACCCAATAAACAAACGCCATGCATTTGCTTTTGGGCTGCAACACTGATTAGCAATCCATTCATTCCGGCTATTGTTCCCTCACCCATAAAATGAACGTGATATTCCATCAATTCTTTCAACATGTCTTTATGATTCGGAACAGCAAATACTCTCGGTTCATCCTTAAAATGCATATCCGTTGGAGCTGCAGCTGCGGTAAATACTTTCTGTACGCCCAGATTTTGTGCAATTTTCAGGATTTCAAGTGAAAAATCGTACTCCCGATGTGTTATGGGCTGAAGGTTGCTAATGAAAATCAAGAGGTCATTTTTTAATTGTGACGATTTATAGTAATAAAAGCGGTTTTTAGGTATTTTAGGTGGTTGTATAAACTGTTTGTTCACCGTTGCACTGGTCGGCGTAAAATAATGCTCTGAAGTAAAATCCATAAGGGGTTGGGCTCCCAGTTGATCTTTTAAAAAGTTTACGGCAGTGATAGCCACATTTCCCATTCCTGGCCATGCTGCAATCAAACAGGGTTTTTTTAATGAAATTTCTTTTTGGTCTGTGTTTATATTTAGCATCGTTTTCGTAAAAATTTTATCCTTTCATATTAAAAGATACAATTTCTATATTTGAGTATCAAGAAATTTCTTTGAATTTGTTGACCCAGTTCTATGAATACATAAAATTGAAGGGAGACGTTCTTTAATAGGGATTGTTACCTTTTAACAAATAAAGACCTTGCAAATATCTTTTATATGCGTTTTGAGCGATTTCTTCAGAATAGATATTGCCCGGCTCAATAAATGCGATGTAGGATTTTTCATCTTCGACTGTGACCCATGTATAGTGCTGCAGAAATCCTAAGCTTGGATTTCTCGTAAGACGCATTTTACCGCCGGTGGGTCCAGATATGAGGTAACGATGCCCCTGATATTGTTTGGATGCAAGCACATGCAAATGACCTGCGAAAATAGAGTAATTGGTACCCTCGAGCAGTGATTCTATTTCTGACCAGTTGAATTTCTCTTTTTCCGATGGTAACCAGACTGGTTGATGAAGAAATATAAAAAGATGCTGGGATTGATGATGTTTTTGAATCTCTTCTTTCAAAAAGGACATCTGTTTTTCTCCAAGTCCCTGCTCACCAGAACCGTGGTTTTCCTCAGTATTCAGAATAATAAAATGGCTTCCTTTGTAGTTGAAAGCATGATACGTTTTCCCCATTGTCTGTAACCATATTTGATAACTGAGTTGATCCCAAATATCATGATTTCCTGGAACCAATATAAATGGCATTGTGAGTGGTTCAATGTGCTGGATGGCTTCTGACCATAGATCCTGTATGGAGACAGTACTGTTCAGTTCTTTTTCGATGAGATCACCAATCATGATAACAAAATCGGGTCTGAGCATGTTGATTTCATTTATGGCTTGGTCAAGGATATTCCAGCTTTCAGGTGTGCTTCCGGTACGATCACCCAGTATGACGAATGAAAACCTATTCTTCTCAGAAATTTTCCGAAGTGTAGCACGGATATCCTGACATTGCCCAATTGAAGATAAAAAAAGTGGAGCAACCAGGAATAAAATGAGGATCCATTTCAATTTTCGTTTATACTTCTGATTGTTCATTTTCATCTCTCCTGTGTTGTGTGTTCATGATAAAAAATAAACCCCTGACTTGACGTCAAGGGATTTTCAGACTATCAATGATGACAAAGAGAAAGCCTAAAATATTCTAGAAAGAAAAAATCCAATCAAAATCCATATGGGTATGAATGCAATCAGTATGATATTCATAATTTTTCTGGTCGTAAGGATACGTTGTATTTTTCTTTTTTCTAGCGCTTTTTGAATTTTAACATTTAAATCGTCAAATTTAATTGGTTTGACGAGGTAATCATCCGCTCCTTCAACCAGACACTCCACCGCCGAATCCACGGAAGGATATGCTGTGATCACAACAATAGGCATTCTTGAATCTTCTTTTTTAATTTTTTTCAACATTTTTAACCCGTCCATTACAGGCATACGGATGTCTGTAAGGATCAAATCATATTTTTGTTTTCGGAATTTTTCTAATCCTGTCTTACCATTTTCTGCTGTATCAACCTCAAAATCGGATCTTTTTAATGTCTCAACAAGTAGTTCACGAATATCCTGATCGTCCTCGACAACGAGTATTTTTTTCATATTCCTTCCCTCTTCAGTTGAGACCGAATGGATTAAAATCAAGAAAATGTAAGTAAAAATTATAACCATGTCAAGAAGAAATAGAAGTTTCTTTATGAAAACTTTTTCATATCTGTTGGATTCTATTTACGTGCAATATATTCAGTCTTTT
>JAFGGF010000370.1 GCA_016930735.1 Prolixibacteraceae bacterium | reverse complement strand
TTTGGGTTCAGCCTGATGTCACGCATTAACTTGTCGAGGTCTTCAGATAAGCCTACCAGGTTATCATACAGGTCGGGACTGTTTATTAACAAACCGGCTGTGCCTTCTTCCGATTTAAGCTTCAGAAGGATTTCCTCAATCCCTTTTGTTGCATTACTGACAGAGGCAATTAAGGGTGAGAAAGGGATAGCAGCAAGCGAATCACTTACAGAAGACAGCTTGGTAATAATGTTTTCAAAATCACCCGATTTGTTACTGAATGATTCACTTACCTGATTTAAATTACCGATAACAGAACTTACATTCTCACTTTCCCTGTCTATCAATTCTTTTAACTTTTTCGAAGTTTCTTCAATATTTGCAATGGTAAAATTGATATTTCTGAAACTTTCGGATAAATTATCACGGGCATCTTCATTAAAAATAACCGTAAGCACTGTAATTGCTGAATCGATTGTTGCCAGCAATTGTTCGGCTTTTGTTTTTAAAGGCAAAACCTGAAGGCTGACCTGTTCTTTAAGGTCGCTTTCTACAGCTCCGGGGATTGTATCGTTTGTGCTGTAAACTTCTGTATTTGGATTAAAGATCAATTTGATCGATTTGTTTCCCATAATATCACTGCTGACTATGCGAGCCACTGAATTTACAGGGATTTTAAGGTCGCCTTCAATCGAAATTGTTACAAGCAGGTTTCCTGACCCGTCATCAACAAATTTTAATGATTTAACCTGTCCAACCTGGTATCCGTTTAATGTTACTGCATCCGATTCAACAAGGCCTTCCACACGATCGTAAATAATATAATAATATGAAATCGATTTAAAAAAATCGTGCCCTTTCAGATAGCTTAATCCCCAGATCAAAATTGAAATAGTAAATACGATGAGTAAGCCTAATTTGGCATATTTTGAAATTTTCATAGCCTGGTGTTTGAAACAAAGTTACGATAAATTTATTCTTTTATCCTTTGAATCGCTTCTTTTAGAGGAATTAATTTATCTCCCTCGAAAGCAACTACAAATGCACCTTCGAATTTTATACTGAGCCTTTCTTTTTCTGATTCAGCCAAAGAATAATTTTTAAGTTTCCCGATGTAGTATTTATAGCGTCCTCCAGATTTTATTTCCAGAATATTTTTTTCGCCTGAAAACGGGCCTGATTTTAAATCGTGCTGTTTTGATAACACTGCCACCTGAACGCTAAACCAAACTGAAGGTTTTTCAGCATTTGTTTTTGGTGTAGGTATTTCATCTTTTATATCATTTTTTGCAGATGGATTTGGTTTATTACCTGGTTTAATTTCTGGAGTTTCCGGTTCAGTTCCGATTTTTTTGTTATTATTCTCGGTTTGGGCTGTATTAACATTAAAACTGCTTTTTTCTTCAATAATTTTTTTATAATCGCCAAAAGCATCAAAAATAGCTTTTGCAAGTTTCAGTTTACCATCATTACTGCTTATAAAATCTTTTTCGGTATCGTTGCTAATAAAGCCGGTTTCTATTAAAACACTTGGCATGGTTGTTTCCCGTAGAACCAGAAAACCTGCTTGTTTAACGCCTCTGTCGTTTCGTTTTGCATTGACTTTAAATTTGTGTTGTATAAACGAAGCAAACTGGAGGCTTTGTTCAAGGTATTCATTCTGAACAGTTGCAAACATGATATACGATTCGGAAGAATTCGGGTCAAATCCCTGGTAAGTTGTGGAATAATCGTCTTCCAGAAGTATAACTGAATTTTCTTTTTTGGCGATTTCCAGGTTTTCCTGGCTCCTGTGGTTCCCTAAAAAAAATGTTTCGGTTCCTGAAACAGATTGAACTCCTACATAATTTACATGTATCGAAATGAATAAATCGGCTTTGGCTTTATTGGCAATTTCCGCCCTTTTATGCAGGGGTACAAAAACATCCTTTTCTCTCGTGTAAATGACTGTAATATCCGGGTAATTTTCTTTAATAAGCTGCCCTAATTTTAACCCGATATCCAGTGCCAGGTCCTTTTCTTTTAATCCGTCAGCACTTGTTCCGAAATCTTTACCGCCGTGCCCCGGGTCAATAACAATAACATCCAATCCGTTTTTTATCCCCTGAACATTATAAGGCTTACTGTAACCATAAAAAATGCAGGTAATAAAAATCAGAAAAACTGTTAACTTTATAATATATTTCATTTAATATCGGGTTTATTGACAAAAATAGAAATATTAAAATTATTTTACATTTATTAGCTCTTTTGTATTTGCCTTATTTTTATTTTTGCAGTCCATATTGTATGGAAGGTGGAAAACAGGAACGGTTTGATAAAATTATTATTAGTATATATTCTGATACTTTTTTCTGGTTTGCTTTTGGCCCAGAATCCTGTAAATGATGTCCCTGTTTTCAGCCAGCCATTAGATACCCTTCCTTTACAGGAAATTTTTCAGGATTCGCTTCAACTGGCGCAGGATACAATCCAAATTGATTCAGTTCAAAAACCCTTTATCGAAGCTCCCATCGATTATAACGCACTTGATTCCATCGTATTTTCCCTCGACGGGCAAAAAGTTTTCCTATATAAAAATGCCAAGGTAACTTATCAGCAAATTGTATTAACAGCCGATTATATTGAACTTGACCTGGATTCAAAAGAGGTATATGCTGAGGGATTGCCTGACTCACTGGGAGTAATGCAGGGAGAACCAATCTTTCAGGACGGTGGAGATGAGTACGAGTCGAAAACACTAAGGTATAATTTTGAAACTCAAAAGGGTATTATTACTGAAGTTCGCACACAACAAGGTGAAGGATATATTCATAGTAAACGGACGAAAAAAATATCGGCTGAAGAGTTTATCCTGAAAGATGGGAAATATACAACCTGCGATGCTGAACACCCGCATTTTTATTTGCACCTCACCAGAGCCAAAGTAATTAAAAACAATAAAATTGTTACAGGGCCGGCTTATATGGTACTGGAAGATTTCCCGTTATATTTTCCGATCCTCCCCTTTGGTTATTTCCCAAATTCAACAACTTATTCTTCAGGGATTATAATCCCTACTTACGGAGAAGAAGCCAACAGAGGATTCTTCCTGAGAGAGGGAGGTTATTACTGGGCTGCAAGCGATTATTTTGATTTATCGTTAAGGGGCGATGTTTATTCCAAAGGCTCATGGGCAACAAAAATGCACACCAATTATAAATTGATGTATCGGTTTTCAGGCTCGTTCGATTTTAGTTATAATGTAAATATTACAGGGGAAAAAGGGCTCAATACATACAATCGTTCTCCGCAATTCAGGGTTACATGGTCACACAGCCAGGATCCAAAAGCAAATCCAAGCAGGAATTTCAGTGCCAGCGTGAATTTTTCAACCAGTGGTTTCGAAAAACAAAATTCAACAGCGTACACTGCCGATAATTATTTGCAGACCCAGAAGTCATCAAGTATTTCCTATTCAAAAAGGTGGGAAAATACGCCGTTTAATATGTCGGTTAACCTTAGGCACAGCCAGAATTCACGTGATTCAACCATTTC
>JAFGGF010000369.1 GCA_016930735.1 Prolixibacteraceae bacterium | reverse complement strand
CTGAAAAGCGTGATACCATCGAATAAAAGTTTACTTTGCCCTTCATAGCTGCCCCAGATCAGTAAATCGGCCGATTGCTCGCCGGCAGCAAGAATTCCCGGTTGTAAACGCAACAAATTAAAAACCGATTGGTCCCCGTTCCCTGGCAGATAATTGGTAATAAAGCTGTTTAAACGAATAACACCAGGCAAAGTGGCTTCTCCTGTTTTATGAGTCGTAGGCATGGAGTGAACCTTTATTTCTTCAATTTTATAAATAACAGGCCGAAGCTCCAGTTTATGATTAAACGAAGCTGCCAGTGTTGTATCACAGATATAAAAACCCAGGTAACTGACTTTTATCTGAAACAGAGAATCATTTTTTGATTTAAACGAGAAACCTCCATCCTGATTGGCAATTAACGGGCTGTTGTTTACCATCAGATGCGCATAAGGCAAACGTTCTCCCGTGTTTTTATCGATTATCGTTGCCGATAAAAGAAAAAATTTATCTTCAGGTTTTTCCCTTTGTTTTACAAGATAAACCTCACCAAATTTCTGTATTTTAAAAGGAGTATTTAAAAACAGAAATTCCAGCGCCTTTTCAACATCGGGAAAATCCTTATCGATTGTGATATTATATTTTGATAGCTGACTATTGCTGAATGACAGGTCAATTCCATATTCATCTCTTAAATCAAGCAAAATTTTATCAAGTGGCTGATTGATATAATTCAGATGAACAGTCTGGGCCTGAATAGTAAAAGTCCACAGTAACAGTATGACTAAAAATTGCAGGTTTTTCAATAATTAAATCCTTTTTATAATATAACCTCCCGATTGCTGTTTTACAAATTTAAGATTTAAAGGCTCACATACAATTGTTAAAACATCTTCTATATTATCTGATTTTTTAAAATTGCCACTGTAAATTTCATCTGCCTGTACATCGATGGTTATATTATAAGCAATTCCTATTTCGCGAAATACTCTTTTTACAGATTCTGATGTGAAGTAAAAAGCATTGTTCCTCCAGTCGGTTGAATGAATTGCAGTAGATTCTGAAACCACTAACTGACTGTTATTTAACTTTGCCTGCTGATTCGGATAAATAATTTCTTTTAATCCGTTTAAAACTTCAACCTGTACTTTTCCTGTCAAACAGTTGACCTCATAATTTTCATCGCGCGAATAAATATTAAAACTGGTTCCTAAAACTGTGGTAATCCCATTGTTACTTACAACTGAAAAATACTTGCCTTTTTCTACTTCAAAATAACCTTCTCCTTCAAACTTAACAGTACGATTAACCTTCCACCAGTAAGGATTATATTTTACAGATGACTGTCCGTTTAAATCAACAACAGAACCATCGGGCAGATTAACCGTAAGTTGTTCACCTGCAATCGTTGAATAATCGACCCGGTAGAACCTCATAAAAGAACCAATACCTATTAAAATTGCAATGGAAGCTGCAATTGACAACTGCCGGATACCTAATTTCCTGACCTTTTTATCCTCTTTGGCATTGGCTGTTAATTTGCCTTCCATCAATTTCCAGATATCCTCTTTCGATTTTGGAAAATCAACTTCTGTTAATTTATTCAGTCGATCTATTTTTTTTGTGTTATCGTTTTTCATCTTTCCGTTATTAACCATTGTAGTTTAATCTTAATCGCAACAGGCTCAAAGCATTTTTCATACGCTTTTCAACTGCTTTAATGCTGATGCCCAGTTGTTCCGCTATTTCAGCCTGCTTAAAACCATCGTGCCGGCTTAACAAAAACACTGTTCGCTGTTTTTCACTCATTTCGGTCAGTGCCTTCTCATACTTATTTTTTAATTGCTCATATTCCATCAGCTCATCGGGTTGTATTGTTTCGTCATTCAATTTAAATTGCACAAAACTTTTGTAATTATCTTCTGTTTTGGAATGACGATACCGGGAGATAAATAAGTCAGTTGCCAGTTTATAAAGCAGTCCTACGTTTTTCTGAGGATGAAATTCAAAATCCTTTTCCCAGAATTTCATAAATACATCCTGTGCAATATCGGTAGCCAGTTCTTTATCACCCGACCGGTAATATATATAGTTCCTGATCCGGTCAAACTGTTCATCAAATAATTCTTTAAACTCGCCTTTAGTCAATTTTTTCCGTTTTAACTGATCCTTAAAATTAACTTCCTGTATTTTTCCAATCCTTACCCGGCCTCTGCAAATCCCCGCTTTCCTTTAATAAGCTAATTTCCCGGCTTCTACACTCTTACCGAACAATTACATTTTTCCCCTACCTTTCAGCGAAATTAATTTTTATTGTAATTTTATTTAAGTTTTTAAATAACAGGCAATAAATCAAAAACACAACCTTTAAGTTATCGAAGTAAATTTACGATTTGTATTTATTTATAATAAGATCAGTTGAATGAAAAAAAGTTGATTTTCCGTTTTAATACTCCTATAACGCAATTAGGATGTGGCTTCCAATAAAACAATGGATTTCGGAGAAGATGGTCTTATACAACTTCTTTTCACTTAACCACAATACTCAGAGTAAAAAGGAACAGGCAACTTGAATAATGCAGAGATCGGAACTCTAAGGAACATGATCCGGTAAAATAATAGAGAACTATCTTAAAAAAAATTTAAGATGAGTATTTTAAATAAACGGGAACGAATATGGATTTCAAGAAAAATGAAAAAACAACCCGAAGAAAATTTGTTATAGGAGTTGCCGGTGCAGCTGTTTATTGTACATGTTTTCCATTGGATCGTTTAGCAGCCTCAGAAAAGGATAAATTCAATGAAAGCAAGAGTAAGGAATATCTGGTAGCAGCATGTGGAACATATTGCGGAGCCTGCCCGGCATACATCGCTCAACACAGCGAAGAGGAGCAAATTAAATTGAAACAGCAAAAGATTTCTTCATCTGAACCAAAAAAGCTACAGAAGGGGATACCGCCTTCGAATTGGATGGATGGCCTTCTTTGCGATGGCTGCCTCAGCGGTGGAATGCTTGCAGCCCATTGTCAAAACTGTGCTATCAGGAAATGTGCAGCAAACAAACAGAATAATTCCCGTTGTTCTGACTGTAAAGAGTTACCCTGCTATCGAATTACAAATTTAATTAATATGGGTGGCTACCTGCATCGTACTGAATACCTGCCAAACCTTGAAAAAATTCGAAAGATGGGAGTTCAGAAATGGATTAAATACGAAGAAAAACGCTGGCGTTGTCCCCGGTGCGGCTTGCCTGTGAGCTGGTATGACACCGAATGCATCAAATGCGGGGAGCCAAGATCCAAGGATTTGTTTCCTTTAATATAAATAAGAAAAGCCGGCTTAATACCGGCTTCAATGTAGCGGGAGCAGGACTTGAACCTACGACCTTTGGGTTATGAGCCCAACGAGCTACCAACTGCTCCATCCCGCAATGTAT
>JAFGGF010000368.1 GCA_016930735.1 Prolixibacteraceae bacterium | reverse complement strand
TTCGGATACAATGCCCGCACAGACAAATTTGAAAACCTGTATCAAACAGGTGTTATTGATCCGGCAAAAGTTGCCCGTGTAGCTTTGGAAAACGCAGCTTCTATAGCTGGTATGTTCCTTACTACTGAGGCAGTAATTGTTGAAGAAAAAGAAGATACTCCACCAATGCCTATGGGAGGAGCCCCGGGAATGGGTGGTATGATGTAAAACATTCATAAAAAACCAAAATAATTAAACCTTCTCCGGTTTTGGGGAAGGTTTTTTTATACAGTAAAATAAAAAACTTAAATCCCTACCAATCAACCAACTGTCAATTCCTGACGTTTTTAAACCTGCAATTTCCTGATCTTTATCAGACACTGCTCTTAAACATCTTTATTTCTATTATAAAATACTGAAATTCAGATTATTGAAAAATATGTAAATTAATTTGATAATTTGCATTTTCAAATTCAAGTTCCATAACTTTGGGCTTTTAATTTTTAAAATAACCAGGATGAAAACAGATATTAGCGAATTTATCAGAACCCTCGAAGAAAGGACTCCGGGAGAAAAAGAATTCCACCAGGCCGTTGAAGAAGTAATAGAATCCGTATGGGACTTTTATAAAATGAATCCACGTTACCAGCGAGCTAAAATCCTTGAACGTATGGTTGAGCCGGAAAGGGTTATTATGTTCCGTGTCCCCTGGGTTGATGACATGGGTGAAGTACATATTAACAGAGGATACCGTGTGGAATTTAACTCAGCTTTGGGTCCGTATAAAGGTGGATTACGGTTTCACAGAAGTGTGACTTTAAGCATTCTGAAATTCCTCGGATTTGAACAAACCTTTAAAAACAGCCTGACAACTCTCCCGATGGGTGGAGGAAAAGGTGGCTCCGATTTTAGCCCAAGGGGTAAATCCGATGGCGAAATAATGAGGTTTTGCCAATCGTTTATGACTGAATTATACCGCCATATCGGGCCTAATACCGATGTGCCAGCTGGAGACATTGGTGTTGGAGGCCGTGAAATAGGTTATTTGTTTGGACAATATAAAAGGTTAAAAAATGAATTTACCGGAGTGTTAACAGGGAAAGGACTAACCTGGGGGGGAAGCCTGATCAGGCCTGAAGCAACCGGGTTTGGAGCCGTCTATTTTGCCCAGCATATGCTCCATCGTTTAGGCAAAGATATTGAAGGACATACATTTGCAGTTTCAGGATTCGGAAATGTAGCCTGGGGTGCAATTTCAAAAATTAATGAACTGGGTGGCAAAGTTGTTACAATTTCAGGACCGGACGGTTATATCTATGATCAAGAAGGAATTTCAGGCGATAAGGTTGATTACCTTCTCGAACTTCGGGCAACCAATAATGACATTGTTCAACCTTATGCTGATGAATTCGGTGCTAAATTTATTGAAGGCAGAAGGCCATGGGAAGTAGCTGTAGATATTGCAATGCCCTGTGCTACTGAAAATGAAGTCAACCTTGATGACGCAAAAGAACTGGACAAAAATAAATGTTTCCTCCTGGCTGAAGCATCAAATATGGGCTGTACAGCTGATGCTGTTGAATATCTTTCAGAACATATGAATTATGCTCCTGGTAAAGCTGTTAACGCAGGTGGAGTTGCAGTTTCAGGCTTGGAAATGTCGCAAAACAGTATGCGTATTAACTGGCCAAAAGAAGAAGTTGACAACCGTTTAAAACACATTATGCGTGATATTCACCATACCTGTGTGGAATATGGCAAAAATGGTAATAAAATAGACTATGTAAAAGGAGCCAATATTGGAGGATTTGTAAAAGTAGCTGATGCAATGCTGGCTCAGGGAATTGTATAATTATTTTAAAATCAATATGCAAGCCTGCTTAGTCAGGCTTTTTTATTTTATAAAACAGGATTTTTACCTTTGCAGAAAAATAAATATGCTGATTGATTCACATTCACATATATATTCAGAAGATTTTAATGACGATCGGGACGAAGCCATTAAAAGGGCGTTAAAGGCTGGCGTTAAAAAAATCATCCTGCCTAATATCGACAGCTCTTCGGTACTGAGCATGTTGGATTTAGCTGATAAATATCCTGAAATCTGTTTCCCGTTAATGGGGCTACACCCTACTTCTGTTAAAGAAGATTATAAAAAAGAACTTGAAGAAGTCGATATTTGGTTCGAAAAAAGGAAGTTTTACGGTGTTGGTGAAATCGGGATTGACCTATACTGGGATAAAACATTTCTGAAACAACAGGAGGATGCTTTTTTAATTCAGGTCAGATTGGCTAAAAGATTAAAGCTACCAATTGTAATCCATGTGCGTAATTCCTTCAGTGAAGTTTATAATATTATTGAAAAAGAAGCATGTAGCGATTTAAATGGAATTTTTCATTGTTTCACTGGCAGTAATGAAGAAGCTCAAAAAATTTTAAATGTTGGATTTAAAATAGGAATCGGTGGTGTGGTGACTTTTAAAAACAGCAACCTGGATGTAGTTTTAAAAAATATCGGACTGGAACATATCGTTTTAGAAACAGATTCACCTTATTTGACACCGATACCTTTCAGGGGTAAAAGGAATGAAAGTTCATACCTTATATATGTAGCTCAAAAAATTGCTGAGATTTATTCTTTACCCATAGAAAAAGTCGGGCAAATAACTTCAGAAAATGTGATAAATTTATTTGGGATTTAATTTTCTGTTTATGACAAATAATAAACCATCTATCCTCATTATTTATACCGGTGGAACCATTGGTATGGTACACCGCCATGACAACGGAACGTTGGGCCCTGTAAAATTCGACCGGATTCTTGACGAAGTGCCTGAGTTGCACCGCTTTGGATATAACTTAAAATCCATTGCTTTTAATCCTCCTATCGATTCGTCAAACATGTCGCCGGGAATCTGGATTAAAATTGCCAGGGCTATACAAAAAAATTATACGAAATATGATGGTTTTGTAATTCTTCATGGGACAGATACAATGGCTTATACTGCTTCAGCATTAAGTTTTATGCTTGGCAACCTGGATAAACCTGTGATTTTAACAGGATCACAACTTCCAATTGGTACCCTGCGTACTGATGGGAAGGAAAACCTGATCACGGCAATTGAAATTGCTGCTGCAAAACAAAACGGAAAAGCCCTTGTTCCTGAAGTTTGTATTTATTTTGATTTTAAATTATTCAGGGGAAATCGAACAACCAAGCGTGATTCAGAAAATTTCAGCGCTTTTGTTTCAGAAAATTATCCACCTTTGGCAGTTGCCGGAGTCGATATAAAATTCAACAAAGAATTTATTCATTATCCTTCCAATAAAGGAATCCTGAATATCAATACACAATTTGACACAAATGTTGTGATTCTAAAAATATTTCCGGGGATTAATAAAAACGTATTTGACGCAGTTTTTAACATCCAGGGATTAAAAGGAGTTATAATTGAATCATTCGGAACCGGGAATGTCCCTACACTACGGTGGCTGCTCGGATGTATAAGAAAAGCTATAAAAAAGAATATTATAATATTAAATATAACTCAATGTCAGGGAGGCAGGGTGGTTTTAGGTCAGTATGAAACAAGCATCGAGCTTCTAAAATCAGGAGTTATTTCTGGTATGGATATGACTACTGAAGCTGCTGTAACAAAGTTAATGTTCCTTTTAGGGCAAAAGCTTTCGCTCGAAGAAATAAAAATACATTTAACAAAGAGTTTAAGTGGGGAAATTAGTGAATAGGGGTTCTTTTTTTTTCACATTTTTTTTGTAATTTGCAGGCCGTTATTTTCGGGAGGCCAGAGATTGCTTACGGAGAGGTGCAGGAGTGGCTGAACTGGCACGCCTGGAAAGCGTGTGTACTCCTAAAGAGTACCGAGGGTTCGAATCCCTCTCTCTCCGCTTTGAGAGAAAATATGAGTTATTTTGCTTATATCTTAAAAAGTGAATATGATAACACATACTACTATGGTAGTACTAAAAATCTTGAGGAAAGAATCAAAATTCACAATAAAGGTAAAGGCAGGTATACTAAAGGAAGGAGGCCTTGGAAAATTCACTATTTTGAAAAATTTGAATCAAGGCCCGAGGCGTTAAAAAGAGAAATGTTCTTTAAAAGTATTGATGGATATATATTTTTGAAAAATCAAAAATTATATAATAAGGGTACCGGAGGTTCTTCTGAAGGAATCGCTTCGCGGAAATCCCTTTCTCCGCCTTACGGGGAAAAGCGTTCTAAAATGTCTGAAATTATACAGTAATTATTCTGTTTTAGGGCATGAATTTTGTATCAAAGGAGACTCCGGGAAGATACCGGATTTAAATAAGTTTAGAATAAGAATCAATAATTAACAAAAAAATCTAA
>JAFGGF010000367.1 GCA_016930735.1 Prolixibacteraceae bacterium | reverse complement strand
TTTGTAGTGATATTAATGTTAAGTGCTTAATTTTTAGTGCATTGATTTTTGTAATAAAAACTGCAAACTTTTCGTTACATATAAATATTTAATTTGAAATTCCGCTTATTCAATGAAAAACAATTAGAATTTCAATGATTTTGAAGTGTGTTTTTTCAGTTAATAACTTTATTCTTTTAATAAGTATTGAAATATTCAGAAAGAACAAAAAGAAAGAGTTATTTTTTTTTGATACTTTTATGAGATTCATGTTGAAAGAAGATGAAGTCATTAAATGTACTTTTAATTGAAGATAATCCCGGTGATGCATTTTTAATTGAGGAAATGTTAAATGCCTCCAAAGACTGGAAGTTTCAGGTTGTAAAAGCTATAACACTCAAACAGGCTTTGGAAAAAATAAGGAATAACTATATTGAAGTAATTATTGCTGATTTGGGCCTGCCCGACAGCCAGGGAATTGCAACTGTTGATGCAATCCTTAATCATGTAAAAAGTACCCCAATAATTGTATTAACCGGGATGAATGATGAACAGACAGGTAATGAGGCAGTTATCAGAGGCGCACAGGATTATTTGATTAAATGGAATATAAATCCTGACCAGTTAATGCGTTCAATCAGTTACTCATATCACCGTAAAAAAGTTGAAGAAAAACTGATAGAAAGTGAAGAAAAATTCAGGGTAATAGTTGAAGCTTCACCCGATGCAGTTATTACTCTGGATCTTAACTGTGTAATTAACTATGCATCAAAAAGGGCTGCCGATATTTTTGGATTTGATGACCCCGGAATCCTTACAGGTATGGAGTTTGAAAAACTTGTTGCTCCTGAGCATCATGAAAGGATTAAAGCAAAACGGGAAAAACTTTTTAAGGAAGATACACTTCTTGATGTATTATATATATTAAACAGAAAAGGAGGAAGCAGGTTTTACGGCGAGGTAAGCAGTTCGCTGATAATAAATAAGGAAGGTGAACCTGAAGGGATAATTTCTATTATAAAAGATATTACTGAACGGAAAAATTCTGAAATGGCGATAAAAGCTTATCAGGAAAATCTCCGTTCAATGGCTTCGGAATTAAACCTGGCTGAAGAAAAAGAAAGGAGAAAAATTGCCGTTGACCTGCACGATGACCTGGGTCAAACCCTGGCGATGACAAGGATAAAACTTTCGGCAATTAAAAGTCTGAATAAGGATCCGGAGATTAGTGAACACCTGGCAGAAATGGAAAAACATGTAACTCATGCCATTAAAAATTCAAGGTCGTTAACATATGAATTAAGCCCTCCGGTTTTATATGAATTCGGACTTGCTGCAGCCATAAACTGGAAACTGGAGCAATTGTCAAATGAACATAAAATAGAAACCAGCCTGGAAGTTACTGATGAATTGCCTGAATTACGAGAAGATTTATTAATTTTATTATTTCGTGCAGTTGGTGAACTGCTGAATAATATTGTCAAACATGCGCAGGCAAAAAATGTGAAAGTAACTTTTAATATGGATGGAAAATGTTTAAATATCCTGGTTACTGACGACGGGAAAGGATTTGATGCAAAAACAACTGAGGATAAAAAAGGCCAGACTTCCAGTATCGGTCTTTTTAGCCTGCGTGAAAGACTGGAGTATTTCGACGGGACATTAACCATTGATTCGAGCGAAAAAAAGGGTACGAAAGTTTATATAACACTTCCTGTAATATTTAATTAATTATTATGGAAATAAAAGTTTTAATAGTCGATGATCATAAAATAATGCGTGAAGGATTACGCTTCCTTTTAAAAGATAAACCAAATATTACGGTTGTTGGTGAGGCCGAAAACGGAAGGGAAGCGCAGGGTATGGTAGCCAAACTTAAGCCTGATATTGTAATAATGGATATTGCAATGCCCGACCTGAATGGCATGGAAGCAACAAAAATGATATTAAATGAGAATCCCGATACAAGAATTATTGCCTTATCGTCGCATAGTGGAAAAGAATTTGTAACCGGAATGTTTAAATCAGGTGCTTCAGGCTATTTATTAAAAGATTGTGCTTTCGATGAATTATACGATGCAATAAAAGCGGTAAATGCCAAACATACCTATTTAAGCCGTGAAATTTCTGATGTCCTTGTGAGAGAATATGTAACAAGTATTCACACGGCGATACAGGAAAGCCCGGAAGAATTATCAATCCGTGAAAAAGAAGTGCTTCAGTTGATCGCCGAAGGAAATTCAACAAAACAAATAGCCGATTTGTTGTTTATCAGTGTGAAAACAGTTGAATCGCACAGGAAAAAAATTATGCAGAAACTGAATATGTTTACTGTTTCCGAGCTTACAAAACATGCTATTCGTATGGGATTAACTTCTCTCGAAAATTAATATTATAATGTTGCCGTTATTTTAGCTTTTATCTGCTAAGCTACTGTATATTTAATTGGATTATATCCATGTTACACCACCATCATAGGGAATTTTTAACAACCAAATAAGGGCTGCCCCTATTTACCCTGACCTGCCCCTGTCATAACTTTGATTAGTTAAATTAAACCTGAAAAAATCATTGTTAAGATCTTGATTTCTCAGGACTTGAAATAGTTGGATTCTTGAGGTAGAAGCGGATACTCGTTTAAATTCTCAGGTTTTTAATGATTTTATTATGCGGGATTTGAATGTATTATTAATAGAAGATAATCCGGCTGATGCATTTCTGATAAGGGAAATGTTAAATCCGAATGGCAAAGAAAGTTACAGCGTCAGGCATTCTGTAAACTTAAAAGATTCTTTACAATTACTTGAAGAAGAAAATTTTGATTTTATTATTTCTGACCTTGAATTGCCTGATAGTTATGGATTGAATACAGTTAAATCGGTTTTAAAAAAGATAAAACACATCCCGATAATTGTATTAACAGGAAACGATAGTGAACAAATTGGGAATGAAGCCATACGTATCGGAGCGCAGGATTACCTTATTAAAGGCACAATAAATAAAAACCAGCTGAACCGGTCAATTCGTTATGCATTCAGCAGGAAAAAGAATGAAAATGAAATCCTGAGTTACCAAAAGAAATTACAGTCGCTTGTTACTGAATTAAACCTTGTTGAGGAAAAACAGCGAAGGAAGATCGCAGTTGAACTTCACGACCACCTTGGGCAAAATCTGGCAATGGCAAAAATACGGCTGGCAGCTTTTAAATCGGGGAAAAATGTCAGCATGGATGAAAATTTTATTGAAATTGAAAAACAAATATCGCATGCCATTGATTATTCACGAATTCTGACTTATGAGTTGAGCCCGCCTGTTTTATTTGAACTTGGCCTGGTAGAGGCAGTTAAATGGAAACTCGATATTATAAATAAAAAAAATACAATTACAAGTGAAATACGGATGGAAAGCGAAATCCCGGAATTAAAAGAAAATTACCTGATTTTGATTTTCCGTTCGTTTAGTGAATTAATAGATAACATCGTTAATCATTCCTTTGCCACACATGTTATTGTAAGCTTTAAAATAGTTGATTCTTTACTTCATCTTGAAGTGCTTGACAACGGGAAAGGATTTAATCCTGAAATGCTCGATCATTCTGTTTTAAAATCAAATAAAAACGGACTGTTTGGCACAAAGGAAAGGCTTGGATATTATGATGGGCAACTAATAGTAAAATCGGAAATTAATATAGGGACTAAAATAGAAATTATTATACCAGTCATATCTAAATAGAAAAGTAATGGACATAAAAGTTTTAATTGTAGATGACCATAAAATAATGCGTGAAGGGTTGCGGAAACTTCTCAGGAATAAAAGCAACATTAATGTTGTTGGCGAAGCTGAGAATGGCCGTGAGGCATTAAAAATGGCAAAAGCTTATAATCCGAATATTGTTTTAATGGATGTTTTAATGCCGGAACTTAATGGGATTGAAGCCACAAAAACGATTGTAAATGATTCTCCCGGGACAAAAGTAATTGCCCTGTCGTCACATGGAGGGAAAGAATTTGTTACAGGAATGCTAGGAGCAGGAGCATCAGGATATTTATTAAAAGACTGTGCCTTTGATGAATTGGTTGATGCTATCGAATCAGTCAATTCAAAACATACATATCTGAGCAGGGAAATTGCTGATATTGTGGTAAACGAATATGTAACCCGTTTTCAGTTTGGCGTTAGGGAAAAAGAGGAAGAATTAACATCAAGGGAAAGAGAAGTTCTTCAGTTAATTTCTGAAGGATATTCAACAAGGCAAATAGCTGAAAGCCTGTTTGTAAGTATTAAGACAATTGAGTCGCATCGCCAGCGGATCATGCAAAAGCTGAATTTGTTTTCAGTACCTGAACTTACAAAACATGCCATAAAAATGGGATTGACTGCCCTTGAAAAATAGTTTTTTTTCGACCGGCGCCGGTAAGAATTTTTTTGGGTTAAAATAAGGAATTTCCTTATTTACCCGCATTCAGGGTTTCTTTAACTTTGAAATGTAAAAAAGTTCATTTTAAGGTTGTTTTATAGTTGAAAGGTTGAGTAGATTTTTTTCATAGTTTAGGTTAGTTTTAACCTTCCTGCTTCCAATGTTCTTATAAATTAAGGATTCTACCAGTTATAGACGCAACGGGTAATTTGGAGTCAGGAAGGTTTTTTTTATAAAGGGTTAGGTTAAAACAGGAAATTATAATAATTTAAGTGAAATTTTTACAACATTCTAAATTTGACGTAATTCTCAATTATGAAAGATTGGTCTGATAAAACAATATTGATAGCCGAAGATGATTCAATAAATTTCAATTTATTAAAAATCATGCTAAGGCCAACCAATGCAAACATATTATGGGCTAAAAACGGATTGGAAGCCGTAACCCAGTTTAATGAGAATGGATCAGTAAATGCCGTCTTAATGGACATACAAATGCCTGTTATGGATGGGCATGAAGCCACAAGCAAAATCAGAGAGACAAGCAACGATGTACCAATCATTGTGATTTCAGCCTATACTTCCACCGATGTTAAACAAAAAGCCCGGGAGGCAGGCACCAATGAATTCTTAAATAAACCGGTTCAGGTAAACAGGTTAATTGAAGTGATCGAAAAATACCTGGTTTAACGATGAACTGAAACTTACAGTTGCCCCAAGATTACTGAACATTGCCGTCCAAAATCTTTCCGATAAATTTACCAGGTTATCATTTTCATTGTTCCGGTTGGTTATTATTATAATTCCGATGTTGTTTAACGTATTTATTTTTGGAGCCGACCGTGAAAATTCTTCCAGTGTTTCATTTGGTGTTGCAATATATTTTTCAATTGCTGTTTTGGCATTAGGGCCGTAAAAACTAAATAAACTGCTGTTTTCAAGCATATCGGAATAAATGATTAGAACCTTCCTGTCCGATTCCTGTTCATTTAAGTTATTCAATTCTCTGGCAACTTTTTGATAGATTTTCGACTCATCGGTACCCCATTCTGCAGAGTTTACTGTTTTGGTAAAAACCGATTCAATATCTGAAATAAATTTATTGACCTCGTCATTCCTGATTAACGGATTTTCTCCCATCAATCCGGGCTTGCCTGTTTTTAGCGAAACCTGTTGCGATTGTGAATCGGATATGTCATTAATCAACGAGAACTTTACTGAACCACCAGCAAATTTGCCTTCATCATTATCAATTTTCATAATTTTCAGGATCGATGCTGTGTTCCCGGAAACAAAATCGGGAGACCTGAATTTTTCGTCTGAAACATCAATTAAAACTGTTATTCCGGTTGTTGGTGGCACCTCTTTTTTACATGATGATACTAAAATAATAGCTATCAAAAACAGGACTGATGATATTGTTTTCATTTTATAATTCTTTGTTTAATACATTGTATTTGTGAAAATTACACTTCAATTCAGGGACTTCCTTTGCCCAGGCCTGTGGTTGTTTATGATTATTCCTGAATGTGAGGTTTGTATCCCTGTAGTGATAAATAGATTCTTTGCAAAAATGATTCAGTTTTCTTTCCAGTCCCTGGAAACAGGAAAGTACTTTATTGTATTCACCTGTTATTTGGGTTTTCCTGTTTTTCAGGTATTGCAGCCTGTTTTTCAGGAAATCTGTTCGTTCGGTGTATTCTTTCTGGATTGCCTTCCGGGTTTTATCAAAATATTCTTTTTCTGTTTCCCTTTTTGAGCTTACATCTTTCTGAAGTTCAAGAAAAATTTCTTCATTGTTATGAAATTTTTTATATGCTTCCGAAAATTCAATGCTGTCGTCATGTGCAAAAAAGGAAGCAATAGCTCCCACAAGGAAAAGGATTATTCCTATGGTGAAAAATGTCCACTGATCCAACAATAAAGCTGTTTCCGGTGCGCCAAGCTCTCCGATGTAATTTGCCCTGAGAATGGATGTCATATAACTGATCGATCCGATTATCAGGATCAGGAAAACAAAAAGAAAAGGGTATAATTTTTTTTCTTTTGATTGTTTCAGGATTTTACCTGCAGCGTGTGCCAGGAAAGGAAGCGTCAGAACCAGGACTCCCGACATGATCAATGTTAAAAGTGGAGTTTCCCGGAACGATAGAAAAACCTGGTTATTCAGAGGGAATTCGGCAATCCCGATAAATATCAGCAAAAGGATGTAAACCCAGTAAGGCCTGAAGTTGATGTTCAATTCATGCCTGCCATGTTTGGAAGTGACCTCATCCCAGCGGGCTTTGGATTTTTCATAACGTTGTTTGGCAACCTGGTAATGCGGCAGGTTTTCAATATCCTTTATTGTATCCAGATGATTCAGGTTTAGCTCTTCGAGCTTTTTATTTTTATCTGTTTCGGCCTGTTCAAGCAGGGTATTGATTTTTTCCTCATTCAGTTCATTCAGTTCCTCTTCAACTGGTTTGTATTCTTTATCATACAATTCCTCAAGTACCTGGCTCCCCTGCTGAAACATTTCTTCAATTTCAGCCTGATATTTACTTTGCAATTCCTGTTCATAGGGGGAAATAAATCCGTCGTCGACTGAAGGCAGGTTTCGTTTACCGTCTTCTTCGCCTTTTTGCCGGCTGTTTTGCATCCTTGCTTTGTGATTTGCGGAAATTTTTGATTCAATTTCCTTTTGTTCAGTTTTTAAAAAATCTAATGCTTCCATGGCTTGGTTTATTAGTAAATAAATTGATAGTTTCTGTTTCCCGTAACAAATTAAACGGATGATGAATGTAAAAATTATGTAATTGTATTATAATTAGCGAGTTATTTAGTTGACTTTGCCTTTTCTAACGATGAAATTTATAATTATATTGATGAAGCAGTTAAATAAAAATAACAATGTTGGTATATATTGCATCTGTTTTAAAGTCCTTTCTTAAACCTTAAAATGATATTTAAGTCTAATTTCAGTATTTGAAATTAAACAGGGAAAATATGCTCAATAAACTGATCGGATCAATCCGGAAACAAATTTCGGATTACAAAATAAATAATTCACTTCCGGGGAAATGGAAACTTATTGAGTATTATACCGAACCCGGAAATGAACTCCTGAATTTTAAGGAAAAACAAATCGAGTCTGAAAATATATCCTGGGATTTGACTTTTTCTGAAGATGGAGGATTCAGCCATTTTTCAAACTTGAATATTCCTTATTTAAAGGATATTGATTCAAGCGAATGGAGTAAATCCAAAAACTTCCTGACCCTTTTAAATAAAGATGACTTCAGAAAGAATAAAGAATTTCAGTTTGCTTTTGAAAAAGGGAACCTGAAACTCCTGAAAAAAGACGGATTTGGGAAAATAGTGGTTTTCGCCTTTTTTAAAAGGATACCCGAAATTTAAAATATTTAGATTCCGGTTTATGCACGGATTTTATAAAATCAGGATTTTTATTGGTATTTTCTAAAGTTTGGTTTTTATTTCTGAAACTTCTCTTTTCAAATCAGACAATTCTTTCATCAGGCAATCCATGTCTGTATGGGCTTCCGGAATTTCATTGTTTATGTAATTTACAAATTTCCAGACTTCCCTTATCTCTGTAACAGGTAATTCAAAAGGTTTATAAAAGGGATTTAACGAAGAAAGTATTAAAGCCTTTTTTTCTTTGATGCGATTTTTAACTATTTTAAAAACCACCCCGTCTTCCCGGGTCACTACAATATATGCCTTCCCTGAAACAATTTCATTAAAATTGAGGATAAATTCTCCTAAAACCACTGAGCCGGAGGGGATTGGCAACATAGAATCGCCACTGATACTAAATGCCCGGTATTTTTTTTCTTTTGAAAGGAAAGGCAAATGAAAGACCGGGAGGCTCTGAATAAACTCAGCATCGGCAAAACCACTGGTATAACCGGCTTTGGCCTTTTCATTTACAAATTCAATATTTTCTTCGTTATTACTGTTAACTGTGGTTGCAATTACCCTGATATTGCTTCCTTTTATAAAAACATCAAATCCGTTCTGCAGATCAGTAAACTGGCTTTCCGAAAGTTTTTGTAAATTGGTATTTATTAAAGTATCGATAGCAATCCCGAAATATTTTGAAAAAGCCTGCAACTGAATAACAGTAGGCTGGCTGATGGAATTTTCCAAGGCATTTATAGTTGTCCGCTTCAGGTTCAACGAAACTGCTACATCGCTTTGTGTTCGTTTTTGCCTTGTCCTGAGTAATTTAATATTTGAGTTGAAAAAATGCATAATAAAAACTATCACAATTTTAACGATTAAATTCGTAAAATAAAAGAAAATGATTAAATTATTATCGGGAATTTGATAATAATCTTATCATTAAATTATGATTACAGAAGCTGTCACTGAAAAGCTGGCTGTTTTAGCCGATGCTGCAAAATACGATGTTTCATGTGCTTCGAGCGGAAGTAACAGGAGGAATGTAAAAAAGGGATTGGGGAATGGTGTTGCTTGTGGTATCTGCCATAGTTTTACTGAAGACGGGAGGTGTGTAAGCCTGCTTAAAATACTTATGACCAACTATTGTATTTACGATTGCGCCTATTGTATCAACCGCAGGACAAACGACCGCCCGAGGGCTACTTTTACAGTAAAGGAACTGGTGGATCTGACCATTAATTTTTACCGTAGAAATTACATAGAAGGATTGTTTCTGAGTTCAGGTGTAATTAAAAATCCTGATCATACCATGGAAAGGATGGTTCAGGTTGCCAAAGATTTGAGGATCAAAGAAAACTATTATGGTTATATTCATTTAAAAGCAATTCCGGGAGCTTCTCCAGACCTGATCCAGGAAGCCGGATTTTATGCTGATCGTTTGAGTGTAAATATTGAAATACCTACAGAACAGCAATTAATGCGTTTAGCTCCTGAAAAAAACTATAAATGTATCATGAATCCCATGGTTCAGATAAAAGACGGGATTATTGCCAATAAGGAAGAACGGAGGAAATACAAAAAAGCACCTATGTTTGCACCTGCAGGGCAAAGTACTCAGTTGATTGTAGGGGCATCACCCGAAACCGACCGGCAGATTATTAACCTGTCATCTCAATTATATCAAAGGCAAAGGCTAAAAAGGGTATATTTTTCAGGTTACCTTCCGGTTAACGAATATGATAAGCGTTTACCTGCGATAAATAAACCTCCCCTGGTCCGTGAAAACCGCTTGTATCAAAGCGACTGGCTGATGCGTTTTTATGGGTTCAAAGCCGATGATATCCTGGATGAGAAACATCCCTTCCTTGACCTGAATATTGATCCGAAACTTGCATATGCAATCCGTAATCCACAGCTATATCCAATCGATATTAATAAGGCTGATTATGAATTAATCCTCAGGATTCCAGGGATAGGAGTACAATCGGCGAAGAAAATAATATACGCCCGCCGTTTCAGAAAATTAAATACTGAACACCTGAAAAGGATTGGAGTGGTATTAAAAAGGGCAAAATATTTTATAACCTGCAATGAATTGCCATTGAGGATACATGGTTTTGCACCCGATATCCTGAAAAACAGGATTATTGCCGAAAACAGAACAAACAGGAATATTGCTGATTTGCAATTATCGTTGTTTGCTAAAATTCATCATGTTTTACCACCGGTTCATTAGAAATGATACAGATCTTTACATATAACAATACTTTTGAAGGGTTCCTGACTGTTGTTTTTGAGTGTTACAAAAGAGGTGCTTATCCGGTTGATATCCGGTCCAAAAACCGCCTGCAAAGAAATATTTTCGGTGAATATGTTTATATAGAATCCGATCCGTCAAAAGCTGAAAGAGTTTGGAAAGGATTGAGGGAGCGTATGCCTGGGAAAAATCACGATTTGCCTTTTTATGCTTTTCTCTCCGAAGATGATGGAATAGAAATGAAAATATTCAGGTTTATAAAACGGATTTTCAGCGGGCAATTTGATGCAGATACCGATTTTAGCGATCCCGATGTTTCATTCCTTAACCAGGTTGCAAAAAAAGTGAAGTTTGAAGGAATGCGCATGCTTCAGTTTGTCAGGTTTCAACGCACAAAAGAGGACCTTTATTTTTGCGGTATCGAACCTCGTTACGATGTGATTCCTTTGGCTATTAACCATTACAAAAGGAGGTTTGTCAACCAAAAGTGGATTATTTACGACTTGAAAAGGGATTACGGGATTTTTTATGACCTCAATGAAACACAGGAAATTGTTCTTACTCAGAAAAGGTTTAACGAATTAAACGGGGCTGTTCAGGATAATCTACTGGAAGAAGGGGAGGCTTTTTACCAGCAACTCTGGAAAACATATTTTAAAAACGTCAATATTGCAGAAAGGAAAAACCTTCGACTGCAGCGCCAGCATCTGCCACAGAGGTTCTGGAAATACCTCACTGAAATGCAACCGTAATTTTAAGTTTTAAATTTTGTATTTTGAATTAGAGAGGATTGAAGGGCAAGTAAAAATTCCAGGCTACGAAGGTTAAACTCATCGGCCTGTTCAATGTTACAAACATGGCCACATTTTGGCAATATCTGCAAATTAATAAAAGGGAATTTTTTGGAATATTTAATTGAATGCTCAAGAAAGGCAAAATCCTGGCCGCCCATTATCATAAGGGTTGGCTTTTTTAAAGGAATATTAAAATACAGGTCGAGTTTGTATTTTAATTCAGCCAGTAACCCCAGCCAGACTTTAAACGCTTCGGTGTGAATTGTTTTGGCTTCCCTGATAAATAATCTTCTGGCAACTTTATGATTTTCATATGGCATTAAAATCCAGGCAACCAGTTGATATAATTTATGATAGGGTATAAAATTTGAAAGGATTACTCCGGTTTTAAACAACAGGTGAGTCCTCCGATTCAGGTTCATAATACCTCCTCCAATTACAATGGAAAGGATCAGGTCGGGACGCATATTTTCAATTTCCCGAATGATAAGTGAACCCATTGAAACCCCAAGGAAATGCGCTTCATTTATACCCAGTTCATCCAATAATTTAACAACATTCCGGGCAACCTGGGTAAATGATAGTTTTTCATTATCGGAATTTACAAATTCCTTTGAATTTCCATGGTCTTGTAAATCGGGGAGGAGCAAATTGAAATGTTTTTTAAAAGCAGCTATTTGCCTGCCAAATGTTTTTGAACTTCCACCAGCACCATGAACAAAAACGATCCACTGCTTATGACCGGGTTTTGTATATTTCTCGTAACTTAAACTATCCATAAATCACCCTAAAAATAGGAATGTCATTGAGAAATCCGACATGTTTTATTTATGAATACACGAAAATAACCGGTAAAAAAGAAATTGTACCTGACTTTTCAATTGAACAGTTCGATTTTTTTTGAATATTTGGATTCACATGAAATAGAAATCCGTGTTCCTGACATATTAAAATATTGCCATCAGAAATTCCTGTATCTATTTCAATAATTTTTTCGGAAGTTTTTTAATGGATTCTATTTTAATACTTTTAATAAACAACTCACCGCCTTCTGACTGAATTTGGATTTTACCGCCAGACAGAGGACTTATTTCTCCGTTTTCATCGTAAGCACCGCAATTGGTATTAACCATTACTACCTCTCCGTTAATGATGTGAATTGCAGTACGTCCGAAACAGTATAAGTCTACTGTATTCCACTCGCCAAGTGGTTTTTCCATATTTTTTGCTTTTTTTATGGATCCCCCGTTGGATTTGCTTCCAAAATTCAATTTTTCACCTTCAGGATCAAAAATAAATGATTTCCCGTCGTCTCCTTTTTTTACTGATGTTTCGCAGTTTGTATTTACCATCAGATATGTATCTCCGAGGTTTTCATGCATCATCTGGCTTTCAATACAGGCCATCCAGGTGCCAAAGGCAGCACCAAACTCACCGAAACTGTGGTAAAGCATTCCACTGTTCCGGGAAGTGTAAACCTTTTCGCCCCATTTAAAAACCATTTGCAGGTGGTAATTCTGATATTCTTCTTTTGTTGCCAAAGCTCCGTTGACTTCCCCTGATATCCGGATCAGTTTTTCGCCGTTTACATCCACAACAGAAAATACTTTTTCAGGAACAGCATTTTTATGCAGTTCCTCAAATCCGCGAAGTGCCGACCCGATGTGTTTATCCCAGTTATCCAGATTATTTCCGTTAAATAGTGACTTCCATCCAGGTTTAGCAGATATTAAAGTGAGTGTAATTAATATCAGAATTGATAAATAAATTGTTCTTTTCATGATTATGATAGTTAGGAAAATAAAAAAACTGCCCTAAATATAGGACAGTTTTTTGAATATTGTAATTCAAAAATTTTGTTTAAACTGCTTGCTGTGCTAAAATTTCTTCGGCTCTGATAAGGATTGTTGCGTCGTCGAGAAGTACTATTCCACCGTTTGGGCCTGGTTCCATGTGTATTCCTACTGTTGTTCCGTTTTCGTAATTAGCGCCTCCAAAATAATTCCTGACGGTTTCCTCTGTAACTTCAAATTCCTGCGCTATTCTTCTGATTGAACCGTCAGGCAAGCTGTCTTTGATTTTACGCAGCTCGTTAAAGGTGATTTTCCTCTCCATAACTTTAAAAGTTTTTATGATTTAGAACTCGTATTAGAAAATTTCTGTAAATGTAAAATTAATAATTTAATAACAGATTGTTAATAGTATGTTGTAAAAAATTACCTGCCGGTATTATACTTGAATAATTTCTGTTTAACTGTTTTTAGATTTATAAAATACTGAATTTTAGATCATTCTGTTTGTTTTTTATCAAGAATGATTACTAGTTGCCTGAAGCTATTAACATTTTTTAAGAATAGGTATTTACAATTCTTCTTTGATACAATCGTAAATAACCTGATGCATTGCAGGACGGATATTCAAATCATAAAGTTTCTGATTCTCACGGGTTGGGTGGACCCTGTTTGAGAAGAATATAAAAAGCAATTTATTATCCGGGTCGGCCCAGGTAAAAGTCCCCGTAAAACCACTGTGCCCAAAACTGTTCGGGCTGGCATCAACTGCCGGGTAGGCATCTTTTAAATCATTTTTGTAATTATCAATATAAGGTTTGTCAAAACCCAGGCTGCGCCGGTTATCGTTTTCCGGGAACTGGCAACGTATAAATTCATTGACAGTTTTTTCAGGAATGTACCTTTTCCCTGCATATTCACCTTTTTGAAGATACATTTGCATCAGTTTGGCAAGGTCGTTTGCTGTCCCGAATAAACCTGCATTCCCCGAAACTCCGTTCATCATTGCTGCACCCTCGTCGTGGACAAAACCCTGTATTAATTCATGCCTGAAATAATCATCATACTCGGTGGGAACCATATTTTCTATAGGAAAATATTTATAGGGATTATAAGTTATCGTATATGCTCCAAGGGGGCGGTAAAAGTTTTTTTTGAGGTAAGTTTCATAATCTGTTTGAGTCAGGTTCTGAATGATGGTTGGAAACAGGTAAAAACTTAATCCTGAATAAACATATTCTTTTTTGTCTAACAGTTCTGAATCCCTGATCTGATCAAACATAGTTTTCTGATATTGCGAATTCATATACAATTCAGAAGAAATCCTGAATGTGTATTTATCATTTGGATTTTTTTTAAAGATCCGGGTGCGAAGTTTCCCGTTTTTCCGTAAAGCTGATTGCCAGTATGCGATCCAAGCCTGCATCCTTCCCTGATGCGCTAAAATATCGCGTATTGAAATATTTTCTTTATTCGATCCGATAAAATCGGGCCAGTATTTGCTTAAAGGAAGATCGAGGTCAAATTTCCCTGCTGAGTTTAATTTCATTAAAGCCGGAAGCGGGCCTGTAATTTTTGTTACCGATGCCCAATCGTAAATATGATCTTTCCTGACCGGTATCAGTTTGTCATAGGTTAAATAACCATAACATTTGTGGAAAATAATTTTTCCATCCAGGGCAATTAAAACCTGGCATCCGGGGTAAGCTGCAGAATCAAGCCCAAGGTTGGCAATCGAATCAATCTTATAATTCAGTAATTCGGAATTAATCGCCACTTCTTCGGGAATTGTATATTTAAACCTTCCATTTTTTTCCACCGGGATTCCCTGTCCTTCCTTGAAATATTTGTTAATGGTTACTGGCAATCTCCCTGATGCACTTACAGCCCCAAAAATCAGCTGAGCTGATAATTCCTGTGTGAGTTTTGAATCTTCGTATGCCAAAACCAATCCTTCGGCTTTCTCAATGTTTTTAAAATATTTCAGTGCATAAGCATTCCCGAAAAATACAAATACCGATTTTTTATTTTCGAGCAGAAGGTTAAAAGCATCCTGCTGGGCTTTTGTAATTCCATATTGATTAGCAGGGAACATATTAATTCCATGGATGCCCGAAATAATCAGGTTATATGCCTGCAAGTTGGTTTTTAATTTTTCCAGTTCTTCCAGTGAAACATTTTTGGAAACATAAAAATTTTCAGTTTTAGTATAATTTCCCAACATTTCCTGAAATGCTGAAATTGTATCACCTCCAATTTTAATAACCGCAATACGCAAAGTGTCCAGTCTGTTAAGTGGCAACACATGATCGTTGGCAAGTACCGTTAATGAGTTTTCAACCAGTTTTCGCAGTTTTACTTCATACGATGGTTTATTCAGGACTTCGATAAGGTTTTTTAAAGCAGAAGGTTCATAATTGTTAAGCCCGGCCCAACGTTTAAGGGCAAGTACTTTTTTGCATTTTGAATTCATTTCCTCAATGCTGATTTCCCCTTCCTGCAGTGCCGTTTTAATCGTTTGAATTGCAGCCGCAATGTCAGGGACAAATTCAACCATGTCGTTTCCTGCTTTCAGAGCTTCCAGTTCCGCCTGCCCGGAAGGTAGAACCACGCCTCCCATATTCATTGCATCGGTAAAAATCAATCCTTTGAAACCGAGTTCATCTTTTAAATAGCTTTGAATTATATCAGGAGAAAGTGAAGCCGGGGTTTTAATTTTATCAAAATCGGGTACATGCAGGTGAGCAGTCATAATTCCGCCAATTCCTTCATCTATTAATTGTTTGAATGGGTAAGCCTCAACGCTGTCGATCATTTGTTTTGATTTATTGAGTACCGGTAAATCATAATGTGAATCGGTTTGTGTATCGCCATGCCCGGGAAAATGTTTGGCAACTGCCAGTATTCCTGCATCCTGCATCCCCTGAACAACTGGTATAGTTTTTTCAGATACATTGATTTTATTTTCGCCAAACGACCTGAAACTTATCACCGGATTTTCAGGATTGGTATTTACATCGGCAACCGGGGCAAAGTTTATATGTATTCCCAGTGTTTTAAATTGTTCACCGATATCTGCCCCCAATTGATAAAGTATTCCTGAATTATTGATGGCACCCAGAGCCTGTGCCCTGGGATAAGAAATGGTGCTGTCGATCCTGAAACCTAAACCGGTTTCACCATCTGTGGCTATAATCAGGGGAATATCAGAGGCTTCCTGAATTTCGTTAATAAATATGGCAGTTTTATATGGAGAGCCCTGCATAATTAAAACTCCACCGGGCTTGTATTTGTTAATAATTTCAATTATTTGTTTTTTATGAATTTCACCCTGGTCAGGGTAGGCTGCTATCATTATTAATTGCCCGATTTTTTCTTCTGCAGAAAGTTTGTTAAATGTTGATTTTACCCACTCATCATCCTGAAAAATAAGAAAAGGAGGTTCCTGGGCAAATGTGCTATTTATATACCCTCCCAATATAAGAAGCAGGCAAATAATATAACTATTAAACCGGTACATAATTCCCTTTTTTGATTTATATTAAACCAACGTTTTTATAAAATGGTATCTTCGTAAAGATAAATACCTCAAAGTTCTTTTATGAAGAAAAAAGGAATATTTTTTATACTACTGTTTATAAGTTTTACTGTCATTGCTCAGAGTTCCGGAATTATTGCAGGTGCAGAGCAACCCGAAAAATATCTGAATCGGTTGGAGAACAGAAAAATAGGATTGGTTGCAAACCATACATCAATGGTTAAAAATATGCATTTGCTTGATTTTCTGGTTTCTGAAAAAATAAATGTTGTTACAGTATTTGCCCCTGAACATGGTTTTCGTGGTGAAGCTTCGGCAGGAGAAACAGTTGAAAATGGAAAGGACTTTAAAACCGGTATTAAAATAGTTTCTATATACGGAAATAATAATAAACCAACAGCACAGCAACTGGAAGATGTTGATATGATGATTTTTGATATTCAGGATGTTGGATGTCGGTTTTACACCTATATTTCAACCTTGCATTATATTGTTGAAGCCTGTGCCGAAAATGGGATTCCCTTGATTATCCTGGATCGACCGAATCCCAATGGAGATTATGTTGCAGGGCCGGTTTTAAAACCGGAATTTCAGTCATTTGTGGGAATGGATCAGATTCCCGTAGTACATGGATGCACTGTCGGAGAACTGGCGTTGATGATCAATGGGGAAAGCTGGATTGATTCGGATAAGAAGTGCGATATTAAAGTAATTCCTGTTGCGAACTATACACATAAATCAGCATATTCACTTCCAATAGCACCGTCGCCAAATCTTCCTAACGACTTGGCGGTCAGGCTATATCCTTCTTTGTGTTTTTTTGAATCGACAAGTGTAAGTATCGGCAGGGGAACCGAATTCCCTTTTCAGGTAATCGGGTACCCCGATGAAAGTTTTGGCAGTTTCTCATTTACTCCGGTCGAAATTCCGGGAGTTGCCCTCAATCCTAAACAGGAAGGTAAAATTTGTTATGGTGAAGATTTAAGGAGACTATCTGTAATTCCGAAATTCACTTTAAATTATTTTTTAGAATATTATAAAAAATTTAAATCAGAAGCAGATTTTCTTACACGTGAAAGATGGCTCAATCTTCTTTCAGGTGATGATGATTTTATAAAACTTGTCAGGGCAGGGAAAAGTGAAGGAGAAATCATTGAATTTTTTAATTCTGCTCTAGATGAATACAAAAAAATGAGGAGGAAATATTTACTTTACCCCGATTTTGAATGACAATGGACGCACTGACAGCACTTTTAATAATAGCCGGGTATTTTAGTGTTTTAATGATAGTTTCGTGGCTGACAACACGGAAAGCCGACACTGAATCGTTTTTTAATGCCAATCGTAAGTCGCCCTGGTTTTTAGTTGCATTTGGGATGGTTGGAGCAACTTTATCGGGAGTAACTTTTATTTCAGTTCCAGGAGAGGTTGGCAATTCTGCCTTTTCATATCTTCAGTTTGTGCTGGGAAATGTTGTCGGTTACTGGCTGGTTGCTGCTATATTAATACCTTTGTATTATAAACTCGGATTGGTTTCAATTTATTCTTTTCTGGATCAACGCTTTGGAAAATATTCATATAAAACCGGATCCTTTTTTTTCTTGATTTCGAAGCTGATAGGTGCTGCTTTTCGTCTTTACCTTGTGGCAGGAGTCCTTCAAATTGCCATTTTTGATGCTTTTAACATCCCATTCGGAATAACAGTACTGGTGAGTATTTTACTGATCTGGATTTATACCTATAAGGGTGGGATTAAAACCATTGTTTGGACTGATACGCTTCAAACTCTGTTTCTTGTTTCGGCTGTGATTTTCACAATTGTTGTTATAACAAAAGCAATGAACTGGAATTTTAAGGAAATGTTTTCTGCTATCGATGCCAATCCCTTATCGGATATATTCACCTGGGAATGGAAATCAGGCAATAATTTTTTTAAACAGTTTTTTGCAGGTATGTTTATTACCATTGTCATGGTTGGGATGGATCAGGACATGATGCAAAAAAATCTGACCTGTAAGAACAGGAAGGAAGCTCAGAAAAATATGGTTGTCTTTAGTGTTTCGTTTCTGATAACTGTTTTTATGTTTTTATGTCTCGGTGCTTTATTATATATCTATGCTGGCAAAAACAACATTACAATTCCCTCAAATACAGATGATTTATATCCAATGTTGGCTTTGAATGAATTCGGGCTGTTTGTTGCTATTGTGTTTTTACTTGGGATTACTGCTGCAGCTTATTCGAGCGCCGATTCAGCACTTACTGCCTTAACAACTTCATTTTGTTTCGATTTTCTGGATTTTAAAGAAAAAGAGAAGCAACACAAAATAAAAACACGAAAACTGGTCCATCTGCTTTTTTCTGCTTTACTTTTAATAGTAATACTGTTGTTTAAAGTGCTGAATAATGAAAGTGTTGTTGTTGCAGTTTTTACATTGGCGGGTTATACTTACGGCCCAATTTTAGGACTTTTTATTTTTGGTATCTATGTAAAAAGAAAAGTCATTGATAAATTTGTGCCATATATAGCAGTGGTTTCACCGGTTTTATCTTATCTTATTGCTTCAAATTCTGAATACTTATTTAACGGTTATAAATTTGGTTTTGAAATTTTAATCCTGAACGGACTCCTTACATTTTCCGGTTTGTTACTATTTTCTAAAAAAATGCTGTAAAACTTCTAAAATTTGTAAATAAGTGTTAATAAATGTAAATTCAATTTATATTTTTGTAGTAATATTAGATTTATTATAACGTTATAATATAAACATTACCGGTTTGGCCAGATTTATTTTTCAAATATTAGCTGTGCTGGTGGTAATATTATATTTATCATCATGTGAAGATGATAAATATATGAACTCACCTGATGCCCAACTTGAATTTTCGACTGATACGGTGATGTTTGATACCATCTTTACTACCCTTGGATCCACAACCCGGCATCTGAAAATCTACAATCCATATAATGATAAAGTACTCATTTCAAAAGTCAGGCTCGCTGGTGGTGAATTCTCCAGTTTCAGGTTAAATGTAAATGGTCTTGCAGCCTACGAAGTTTATGATCTGGAAGTGCCGGCTCAGGATAGTATATATATATTTGTTGAAGTAACAATTGACCCGAACGGCCAAAACCTGCCAATGGTTGTAAAAGATTCAATTGAATTTACAACAAATACGAATGTTCAGGATGTAGACCTTGTAGCCTGGGGACAGGATTTTAAACGTATTAAAGGCGAAGTTTTAACTACCGCAACTTGGACAAATGAAAAACCTTATCTGGTTTATGATTATGCATATGTTGATACACTGGGAACACTTACAATAGAAGAGGGAACCAGGATACATTTCCATAAAGGGGCAGGATTATACGCCAGGGGAAATATTATTGCAAAAGGCACGTATGAGAATCCGATAATTTTTCAGAGCGACAGGTTGGAAGACAGCTATAAGGATATACCGGAACAGTGGCAGGGGATTATTCTGTTTTCAGGAAGTAAAGGGAATGTTTTCGATTATGTCCAAATAAAAAATGCCATAACCGGACTACAGGTCGGAACCATTGAACATGAAGGAAATGCATCGTTGGAGATTTCAAACAGCCGGATTGAAAATATGTCATATGCCGGTCTGTTTTCAGTGAAATCAGATATTCGGTCCTATAATAATATTATTGCAAACTGTGGATTTTATTGTGCTGCATTACTTGTTGGCGGCAATTATGAATTCTATCATACAACGATTGCTAATTTCTGGGGAGGATATTCAAGTAAAGTAAGAAGTTCTGCTTCTCTTGCACTGTCAAATGTATTGGTTGTAAAACAGGAAGATGGTTCAAATGTTGTCTTTACCGGCGATTTGAATAATGCAACATTTGGCAATTGTATAATTTATGGAAATGTTGCAAATGAAATTGAGTTGGGTAAAAATCAGGAAGTAGCCTTCAATTATTTATTTGACCATTGTATTTTAATGGTTCAGGATACTTTTAATACCTCTGATAATGACCATTATAAAAATGTATGGAAGGGATTGGACTACAATCCAAAATTTATCGATCCGTACGAAAATTATATATATGAGTTGGATACACTCTCGCCGGCAAAAGATGCAGGAAGCGAGGTTTATTCAACAATGTTCCCGCTTGACTTTAAAGGTAATTCAAGAAATGCTGATGCAGCACCCGATCTTGGAGCTTACGAACGTATAGAAAAAGCTAAAAAGTAAATCAGGAAAAATATGAAATGAGCACGGCAATAATATTGCTATATTTTGGAATAATTAAAATTCGTGTGAATTCCATATGAAACCATAAAAAATTAACAATTTATATCATATGAAAAGAACCCCTGTAATCGTTTTTATTTATCTTACTTTTTATTGTGGATTTTTATCTGCCCAACAACGGGGTGACTTCAGGATATTATTTTATAACGTTGAGAATTTGTTTGATACAGAAGATAATCCTTATACTGAAGACGATGAATTTTTGCCTGATTCTGAAAGAAGATGGAATAATTACAGGCTGAACAATAAACTCAATAATATTGCAAAAGTGATCCTTGCTTCAGGTGGCTGGGAATCTCCCGACATCGTTGGCTTGTGCGAGGTTGAAAACAGGAAAGTTGTTGAACAACTTCTTAATAATTCTTCTTTAAAGAATCAGAAGTATAAAGTTATTCATAAGGAGTCCCCTGATCCACGGGGTATCGATGTTTCAATGATTTATAAAGAAGAAAGTTTTCGTCCATTGAAATACGAATATAACGGATTAAAAAACGAAGATGGTGAAGTACGTAAAACCAGGGAAATCCTTTATGTAAAAGGGATTGTTAAAGAATCAGATACTCTTCACTTGTTTTTTAACCATTGGCCTTCGCGATACAGCGGATATCTTGAAACAGTTGAATTCAGGAAATTGGCAGCAAGAACTTTACGAAACCGGATTGATTTAATTCTTTCAGACAATCCTGATGCAAAAGTTATAATTATGGGCGATTTTAATGACCAGCCAACAGATGAAAGTCTAACAAGTTTATTACTGGCAAAATCCGGCACTGATGCCTCGGAACAAAACACCCTTATTAATTTGTCGGCCGGATGTGAAACTTCAAATTACGGTACAATAAAATATCAGTCACAATGGCAGATTTACGACCAGGTAATTGTATCAAAGGAAATTTTAGATACGGTTCAACCTATCTTCTCAAGTCCTGAAAATGCCGGTGTAATTCATTTTGATTTTTTGTTGACAGAAGATAAAAAATACAGAGGTTTAAAACCTTTCAGAACGTATAATGGATTTTCTTATGAGGGAGGGTTCAGCGACCACCTGCCTGTTTATATCGATCTATTTATCCGTTAAATCCACCTGTTTTTGTAATCCGATTTTTTGCGCTTGTTCCAACATGTACTGATAGGCTTCTTCAAAATTGTTACTGATTTCTCCGTCAAGAATTGCTTCTTTAATTGCATTTTTAATTATACCGACTTCTTTTGAGGGAAGGATATTAAATGTTTTCATTATCAGTTCGCCTGAAACAGGTGGCTCAAAATTCCGGATGTGGTCTTTTTCTTCAATTTCCTTCAGTTTTTCCCTGACAATCCTGAAATTCTCAAGATGCTGCTTCACTTTTTTTTCATTCTTTGAAGTGATGTCAGCTTCACATAGAGTCATTAAATCATCGATATTATCACCTGCTTCAAAAAGTAACCTTCTGATAGCAGAATCTGTGACGATTTCTTCTGAAAGGACAATCGGGCGCATATGAAGCTGTACCATTTGTTGTACATACTTCATTTTTTCATTCAAAGGGAGTTTCATCCTTTTGAATATATTAGGAACCATTTTAGCCCCGATAAAATTATGCGAATGGAATGTCCAGCCCATTCCTTCAATAAACCTTTTTGTTTGAGGTTTTGCAATATCATGTAAAAGTGCCGACCACCTTAGCCAAAGGTTATCGGTGTTTGGAGCCAGCTGGTCCAATACCTTCAATGTATGGAGAAAGTTGTCTTTATGAGCTATATTATTAACTGTTTCGTACCCTTTCAATTTGTAGAGTTCAGGGAAAATCAATTCAAGTAATCCAGTTTTGTCAAGCAAAATAAAACCTTTTGATGGTTTTACCGAAAGGATGATCTTGTTTAATTCTTCAATTATTCTTTCAAATGATACAATTTGTATCCTCTCCCTGTTTTTTATTATTGCAGTCAGGGTTGATTCTTCAATCTGAAAATTTAATTGTGTAGAAAACCGGATAGCCCTCATCATGCGGAGAGGGTCGTCAGAAAAAGTTATATCCGGATTCAGTGGAGTCCTGATCAATTTATTTTTAATATCATCAACTCCATTAAAAGGGTCCACTAATTCACCATAATTGTTTCTGTTTAAAGAAATAGCCAAAGCATTTATGGTAAAATCGCGCCGGTTCTGGTCATCTTCAAGAGTCCCGTTTTCAACTATCGGCTTCCTGGAATTCCGATGATATGATTCTTTCCTCGCACCAACAAATTCAATATCCATGTTTTTGTATTTTAACATGGCAGTCCCGAAATTTTTAAATACTGAAACTTTTATCCTTGGATTGATTTTTTTTGCAACTTTATGAGCCAGGTCAATTCCGCTACCAACCGTAACAATATCGATATCGGTAGAGGCGCGATTAAGGATTATATCCCTTACATAGCCTCCGATTACATAGGTTTCAAGATTTTCCTTTTCTGAAATTCCTGCAATAATATTAAAAATGGGAAAGTTTAAATATTCTTTCATTAATACTGACAACTTCTTCAGTTTTAAAAATCCGGTATGAC
>JAFGGF010000366.1 GCA_016930735.1 Prolixibacteraceae bacterium | reverse complement strand
TTTAATGAAAAGCTGATAACCTTCCTCGGACGGATCACAATGCAAAAAGGGCCTGAATATTTTGTTGAAGCAGCCAAACAGGTCCTTTCAAAAACAAATAATGTTCGTTTTGTAATGGCCGGCGGCGGCGATATGATGGATGCCATGATTCAGCGTGTGGCGCAACTAAAAATCGCCGACAGGTTCTTTTTTACAGGCTTTTTAAAAGGCGATGATGTTTTTGAGTTGCTTAACATCAGCGATGTTTTTGTTATGCCTTCAATTTCGGAACCATTTGGTATTGTGCCGCTTGAGGCTATGCAATCTGATGTGCCTGCAATAATTTCAAAACAATCCGGTGTTTCTGAGATACTAAAGTATGCCATTAAAGTTGACTTCTGGGATATTAATGCCATGGCTGATGCTATTTATGCTTTGGTAAGCTATCCTGCACTTTCACAACTGATAAAAGAATCGGGTAAGGCAGAAGTTGAAAATTTAAAGTGGAAATATTCGGCACAACATGTCCGCGATATTTATTTAAAAATGCTGGGATTAAAATCAGAATAAAATGAAATCGATTTGTTTTCTTTTCCAGGTTCATCAACCTTTCCGGTTCAGGAAATACCGTTTTTTTGATATTGGCAACGACCACTATTATTACGACGATTATGCCAATGATACCATTTTACAAAGAATAGCAGCTAACTGTTATTTACCGGCAAATAAGATTTTGCTTGAATTATGCGAAAAATACAATGGAGATTTTAAAGTTGCGTTTTCCATATCAGGAACTGCCCTGGAGCAGTTTGAATTATATGCACCTGAAGTTATTCAATCATTCCATGCGTTGGCAAAAACAGGCTGTGTAGAATTTCTTTCAGGAACTTTTTCTCATTCACTGGCTTCATTGTCAGATAAAAAAATATTTGAAGAACAGGCTTTTCTTCATAGTAAAAAGATTATTGGTTTATTCGGACAGAAGCCAACGGTTTTTGCAAATACTGAAATGATTTACTCCGATGAAATAGGAGAACAGGTTGCCGCCATGGGATTTAAAGGAATGATAACAGAAGGGGCAAAACATATACTGGGTTGGAAAAGCCCGAATTATGTTTATGTAAATGCCATTAATCCGAAACTTAAAATTCTGATGCGGAATTTTAAGCTCAGTGACGACCTGACTTTCCGGTTTTCAAACAAGGCCTGGTCGGAATTTCCTTTAACAGCCGATAAATTTGTGGACTGGATTGAACAAATTGATGAAAAAAATGAAGTAATCAACCTTTTTCTGAATTATGAAACGTTTGGTGAAATTCAAAAAAAAGAAACCGGAATTTTTGATTTTCTGAGATATTTCCCGCAAAAAGTTTTAGAGTCTGAAAAGCTGAAATTTTCTAAACCTGAAGAAGTAATAAAGGAATTCCAACCGATTTCAGCGGTTCATGTACCGCTTCCTGTTTCCTGGGCCGATGAAGAGCGTGATCTTTCGGCCTGGCTTGGAAACTACCTTCAAAAGGAAGCATTTGAAAAGCTAACAGAGATGAACAGATATATGGAATCCTGTGAAGACGAAGAAATCAGGAAAGACTGGAATTATCTTCAGGCAGGAGACCATTTTTATTACATGTCGACAAAATATTTTAATGATGGGCAGGTTCACAGGTTTTTTAATCCATACTGCTCCCCTTATGAAGCATTTATAAATTATATGAATGTTTTATCCGATTTTAAACTTCGGTTGAATCTGATTTTTGAAGATGATAATATTTCCCGGGAAATTGAATCTTACAAAGAGGCAATTCTGAGGAAAGATAAAGAACTTAAAAAACTGAAAGCAGAATTGTCACGGTTAAAAAAAACGAATAGTAAGCAGGTTAAAAAATAAAAATGCCAACCGGTAATAATCAGTTAAAATTCAATATTAAATAATTGATTATTTCATCTAAGAATGTATTTTTGCACCTCATTTTTTTGAAGGAAATTAATATTATTGGGAAAGAAAGGAGAGATAAATAATGGAATCAAATAAAAATAACTATATACAATCACCGGCAATAAACGACCCGGTCTGGAAAAAATTTATTGTAGAATCAGAACTTCCCGGAAGGCTTTCACCACTACGTGAATTATCAAGGAATTTATGGTGGGCCTGGAGTACCGATGCAAGAAACCTCTTTGAATTTATTGAAAAGGAAATATGGGAGGCATGTGAACACAATCCGATTGTTTTGCTCGAAGAAGTCAACTTTAAAAGGTTGAAGGAACTTGAAAAAGATGAGGAATTCCTCAATCAGATGGATAAAACCTATGGCCTTTATAAGGAATATCTGGTTGAAAGGGAAAATAAACAGGGTCCGTCGATTGCCTATTTCAGTATGGAATATGGGTTACACGACAGCCTGAAAATATTTTCAGGAGGATTGGGAATTCTGGCCGGCGATTACCTGAAAGAAGCGAGCGACTCAAAAGTTAACCTGGTGGGTGTTGGATTACTTTACCGTTACGGGTACTTTAAACAAACTCTTAACCTTTACGGTGAGCAAATGGCCAATTATGAGTCACAGCATTTTTCTAAAATTCCTGTTCAACCTGTTCACGACAACAATGGCGATTGGGTGGAAATTGAGGTTGAATATCCGGGTCGGAAACTCAGGGCCAGGGTCTGGGAAGTGAATGTCGGAGCAATAAAACTGTATTTACTCGATGCCGACTATGAAGCTAACAGCCCCGAAGACCGTTTTGTAACACACCATCTTTATGGCGGCGATAATGAAAACCGCATTAAACAGGAAATTTTACTTGGAATAGGTGGGATCAGGGCATTGCGTAAACTTGGTTATTATTCCGATGTTTATCACTGTAATGAAGGGCATGCTGCCTTTATCGTTGTTGAAAGGTCGGCTGAATTTGTAGCCAGTAACAACCTGACATTTGCGCAGGCTAAAGAAGTTGTCAGGGCTTCTACATTGTTTACAACACATACACCAGTACCGGCAGGTCATGATTCTTTTCATGTCAGCCTTTTCGAAAATTACATGAAGGATTATGCCACAAAACTGAACATTTCATGGGATGAATTTCTGAATCTCGGAAAGGCAAATCCTTATGAAGATCATTTTAATATGAGTTACCTGGCAAGCCATATGTCGCAGGGAATTAACGGAGTAAGCAAATTGCACGGCGATGTGAGCAAAACCATTTTAAAAGACCTGTTTAAAGGGTACCTTGAAGAAGAACTCGAAATAGGGTATGTTACCAACGGGGTTCATTATTGCACATGGGCAGCCAAAGAATGGAAGGAGTTACACAGGAAATATTTTGGAAGAGATTTTCCTGCAAACCAGCTGGATAAAGAAGTATGGGGAAAAATCCATAAAGCAGAGGATGAAGAAATCTGGAATATTCGTCAGGAATTGCGTCAAAAACTTATTAATTATGTGAAACAGCGGTTTGCCGATAACTGGATTAAACGCAATGAAAATCCGAAACTTATAACAGAGGTTTTGGGAGAATTGGATCCCAACGCTCTTACCATTGGTTTTGCCCGAAGATTTGCTACATATAAAAGGGCACATTTGCTTTTCAGAAATACAGAAAGGCTGGCTGAAATATTAAATAACCCGGAAAAGCCGGTTCAGTTCTTATTTGCAGGGAAAGCCCATCCGGCAGATAAGGCAGGCCAGGACCTGATAAAGCATATTGTTGAAATTTCAAAACGGCCGGAGTTCAGGGGGAAAATCCTGTTTGTCCAGAATTACGATATGAACCTGGCAAAAATGTTGCTTCAGGGAGTCGATGTCTGGTTGAA
>JAFGGF010000365.1 GCA_016930735.1 Prolixibacteraceae bacterium | reverse complement strand
GTTTCCTGAAGGCGAAGAACCGGGGTTGTAGTCTGAGGCAAGTGCTACCGGCAGCCCGGAGTCGATCATTTTACGAACAGGTGACAAAGGCAAATTAAGGAAAAACGCTGCTCCCGGCAATACTGTAGGCATGGTTCCTGAACCTTTCAGGCAGTTGATTTCTTCTTCTCCAGTATATTCAAGGTGGTCAACCGAAACAGCATTATGTTTTACACCAACCTGAACTCCTCCGGAATAACCCAGTTCATTGGCATGGATTTTTCCCCGTAATCCGTATTTAGCCCCAGCTTCCAGTATTTCTGATGTTTCTTCGGGTGTAAAAAAACACTTGTCACAAAAAACATCAATAAAATCGGCTAACCCTTCTTCGGCAACTGCGGGTATCATTTCCTGAATAACATGTTTTACATATTCATGTTGCTTCCCCCTGAATTTCATGGGAACAGAGTGTGCTCCAAGAAAATTCGATTTAATTGTTACCGGGCAACTTTCTTTTAACCACTTAATTACTCTTAGCATTTTTAATTCATCCTCAACATTTAAACCATAACCGCTTTTTATTTCGACCGCCCCGGTTCCAAGGCTTATAATTTCTGCAATCCTTTTTTGAGCACTTGCATATAATTCTTCTGCTGATGTATTGTGAAGAAGTTCGGCTGAATTTAAAATACCTCCACCCCTCCTGGCTATCTCTTCATAACTCAAACCACGGATCTTATCAACAAATTCTTTTTCGCGTGAACCGGGAAAAACGATATGAGTATGCGAATCGCAATAAGTTGGAAAAACCATCCTCCCGGTACATTCTATTTCAATCAATGAATCAGATTTTGTTGCCGGGATTTTTTCCATTGGGCCAAAATCTTTAATACGATTATCCTGTATTAAAAGGAATGCATTTTTTAGGGTTGGAAGGATAGCCATTTCTTTTCCTGCAACAAATTTTACTGGTTTTTCCCGAATTTGTATTAATTCCTTAATATTTTTTAATAGTATCATTTATAATGTTTTACTCTTACTAAAAACTATTGGTTTGTTTTCACCTTACAAATAACTAAAGATTTATTATAATGCAGCTGTAAAAAATCATAAAAAAACTTCCCTCAAGTAATCAAGGGAAGTATCTTGGGAAAAAATAAACATGTAATCTAACTTTTTAAAATCATTAATGCTTTTTCATTCAGGGCATCTGTCATAAATGGGATACCGGTTACTTCAGCGGTTTCACGATTTGCAGAAATCAGGTCATTGCGTGTCATTTCACTCAAACTGAATCTTCTGGCTCCTGCCATAAATTGTTGCAACCCTGCAGCTAATTTATCTGTATATCCGCACATTGCAATTGCTCCAAAAGGAATATTTTTCATTTCTTCTTCTCCAACCTTATTTTTCACAGTTTCCCATTCTGCAAAAATTTCTTCCGGATATTTACCATATTCTGCAACAGAGGGAGGGAGTGCTTCCCAGTGGCCATTTAATGATTCCCTGTTATTGGGAAAAAATGTCCCTTCGATATTACTTCCGAGGAAACCGGCAATCATTGGAGCCCGCCCGAGGCACACCAGTTTAGAATATGGCGAACCTAATGCAATAGCTTTAAAAATATGGTCTTCCCTGGCAAATCCTCCGGCAAATGAGATATCGGGAGGTTTAATACCCTGTTGCTCGAGAATTGAACAGTATTCATATGCTTTAGAATGGAGTGCCAGTGATGGGATTCCCCAGTGCTGCATCATATTCCATGGACTCATTCCTGTTCCCCCGCCGGCACCGTCTATGGTTAATAAATCCAACTTTGCATCAGCAGAATAACGGATTGCCATTGCAAGGTTTTCCATTCCATAGGCACCGGTTTTTAATGAGATCCTTTTAAAACCTAATTTCCTTAAATAAGATATGGAATTCATAAAATCTTCGCGCACACTTTCTTCTGTATGCTTATTGGTTGAACCTAATCTGCTATGCCTTGCAAACGAAGTAACTGCTCTGTTTTCGTACCCTTTTATTACTACAGGGTCATAAGGATTCGGGTCAACAATGTATCCCCTGTCTTTCAGGAACTGGGCATATTCAAGGCTCGAAACCTGAATTTCTCCCCCGATATCCTTAGCCCCCTGCCCCCATTTAAGTTCAATAATAACGTCGTTACCATATTTATCAATCAAAAATTCGGCAACTCCATTCCGTGTATCTTCAACATTCATTTGAATAATTATTGCACCATATCCATCGTAATAACGAGTAAAATATTCAATCCTTCTTTCTAACTCCGGAGCTTTGATTATCCGTCCACTTTTTAATTCCGATTGCCTGTCAACACCGACAACATTTTCGCCAACCACAATTGGGATTCCTGCCAATGCAGCCCCAACAGCAAATGAAGGCCAGTATTTGGCAGCAATAAAAGTTGAACCTAAGGCGCCTGTCATTATAGGTACCCTGCATTTCGTTTTTATTTCCTGCCCAAACTCAGTAGTTATATCGGTATTGGTAAAAATACAATCGTCGGGATCATCAGAAAGGCCCTCCGGAATCCCATGGGCACCATATGCATACCCTTGTATCCGGACGGCATGGTAACCCATCCCTAAAGCAACAAAATGATTAGCTCCTGAAGTTGAATGGCTGTAACGCCTGGGATAAAGCATTTTCCGGCCTTCGAGGCATGAAAGCCATGTTTCGCATTTGCCTTTACAGGCTGAGTCGCATAATGTACATAATCCAGATTCACAGGGGACACCTCTGTTGATTGCCCCCAGTGCATCATTGTTTTTAATGAATTGTAGCATAAAATCGGTATTTAGTTATAAATTGTGTGTGTTGATCTAATATTAACTATAATTATTAAATAAAACAAATGATTTTATTATAAATCAATTATCGACAATTGAAATTAACTTTTGGTTAAAAGAAAAATGTTACGGTTTGAGTGGAAGTTATAAAAATGCCTCTTAAAAAAATTTTCAGGAGAGAAGGATCGTTTATTGTGCTATTGATATTAACTGGTTTTCTCTTGTTACTTCTTACTGTAAATATGAATTTAAATGGCTTCTGAAAGAAAAAAGCCCATCGATTACGACAGGCTACATTTCTTATAAATACCGGACTGTATTTTACTCTGGAGAGATTGCCTCAACCGGGCAAACTTCTGAACATGAGCCACAATCAGTACAAAGGTCAGGGTCAATCGTATAGATATCACCTTCACTAATTGCATCAACAGGGCATTC
>JAFGGF010000062.1 GCA_016930735.1 Prolixibacteraceae bacterium | reverse complement strand
TATATTTCGGCAGGTATATCCTGGATAAGTGTTCCGCCCGTTGCAACATTCAGCGTTTGCATCCCAAGGCAAAAACCGGTTATAAAATAATTTGGGTTGTTTTCAAGCAAAGGGGCAAAATCTTTATCCTGAAATCCTCCCAGAAGGTGAAATAATAACGATGATTCAAAATAATGCCTTCCTGGATCAGTAACTACTGATAATGTATTTTCTTCGCCATAAACCGCCGGAGGGATATCAGGCCCGCCAAAGAAAAAAATCCCGATTGAATTATCAAATATTGTTTTAAAATCATCGCAACAATCATTCGTTATGAAAAGGTTTTCTTCATTCAATTCATCCCTGATTTCATGAAGGAAAAAATTTTTCAGCTTTCTATTTTCAATATACTCTTTTGTTTTACTGAAATCATATATCTGGCTGCTATGGTAAACACCCACAAATTTTATCTTCTTTTCATTGATATCCAAAAGTTTATTATTAAGAAAAAACTGAATGGTCTGTATGTTTTGTACTGTAGGATTAGTTAAAATAACATAGTGTTTCCTTTTATTAAAATCCTCACGGAAAAAATCCTGTGAAAAACCGGACAGAAAAAAAACAAGGGAAATAATCAGTAAAACAGATTTCTTCATAACGGATGTGGTTTAATTGTCTCAAAGATAAATAAACATATTGTGGTTAATATTAAATAAAGTGATTTTTCGTTTAAAATGATATAGTTTATAAATTTGATGTAAATTAAACCGATCATTAATAATATACAAGATGTCGTTTAAATTGTTTATGTTGCAAACCCTTGGGAAAATTCGTCCGGTTGAAAAGATTGAAGCTGAGCGTCAATTGTTGTTGAATGACTACAATGAATTTATCAGTGTGGAAAAATCAGATGAACTGAAAGATTTTATCGAACTGGAAAATTATATTAATTCCGATTCTTTCAGTAAAAAGAAAAAAGAAATTGAAGCACTTCATTTTAAGGGAAGTACAGAATACAATCAACTAAATGAATTTAAAAAGCTTTCAAAAGCCAAACACATTACGAGTTATTTTGCAACAGCCGGATCCGAAACATTGCGCAGGTTCGAAAAATTCAGGGATTCTGAAAAACTGAAAGAATACTATTCATTAAAAGATTATACTGAGGACGGGGAATACAAAAAGGAAAAATCGGAATTGCAGAAACAGGTATTTAAAGGCTCTGTTGAATGGAACCATTACCAGGAATTTAAAAAGCTGGAAAAATCAAAACCTTTAAAAGCATATCTGGAACTGGAAAACTCATCTGCCCTTCAGGATCATGAAACCTTTGAAAAATCTGAAAAATTAAAAAGGTTCCTAGTCCTCAGAGACTTAAACGGGAAATCCAAAGAAGAGTTAAAAGAATTAAAATCATTAAAAAGCGATTCTCAGATAAAAAGTTATTTCCGGTTTGAAAAATCCTTAAAATTTAAATATTACCACGAAATAAAAGGCAGCCACACATTAGCCCGTTTCAATGAATTAAAGGAAATGATTAATTCCGACGAGTATAAGAAAAGGAAAGCCTGGCTTGAAGACAAACAGAAGTACGAAAAAAGTGAAACACACAAAAAATACGTGCATTTCAAACAACTGACCAGCGATGGCGAAATAAAGTTTTACCTCTCATACGAGAAATCAAGATCTTATAAAAATTACCTTGATGTAAAAGAATCTTTCGATCTGAAACGCTATTATGAATTAAAGGAAATAACCGAATCGAAGAAATTCCTGGAACATAAAGCATACCTGGAAGATCAGAAAAAATGGGAAAAAACCGAAGAGTATGCAAAACAGCAAAAATATCTGGAAATGAAAAAGCTTCCCCATCTGGTCAGGTATTTTAAATATAAAGGAAGCAACGCTTTTGATTTTATTACTCAGAATGAGGTCATTTTCGAAGATAATTTCACAGCGGGACTTAATAAAGAGAAATGGTCAACCTTGGGGTATTGGGCTGAAAAACTGGTTAAAGAAAACTTTTCACAATCGGGCGACCTCCAGGCTTATACCGATGGAAAAAATATTGTAACCGGAAAAGACGGGGTTAAAATCCAAATCCGTAAGGAAAGGGTCAAAGGTAAATTCTGGAATCCTGCAGCTGGTTTTACACCTCATGAATTCCAGTATTCATCAGGGCTGTTAAGTACCGGAAAAAGCTTTTGGTTTGAAGAAGGTACTATTGAAGCAAAAATCAGGTTTAATCCTGTTAAAGAAACTGCAAGCCTTTTTTTCCTGCTTGGAGAAAAGGCTTCGCCCCAGTTGAATATTATCGAAACAGGGGCAAAAAACAGGATGGGCCTGCTTGAAAATAAAAACGGAAAAGTTGAATTTACCGGTATTTCAATTTCAAACCTGAAAAAAGGAGATTATATATTTGCATTTGAAAAAACTGCAAACCGGGTGAAATGGTTAATTAATGAAAAACTGCTGTTTGAGATACCAGCCAACAGTATTGAATTTCCAATGCATTTGAACCTTTCAAGCCTTGTTATAAATGAGATACATTCGGGCCTTCCGGTTAATTTTGAGATACTCTGGGTCAGGTGTTACAAAAGGAAATAATATCTGAAATAATCACACAATCTTATATTTGATAATTCAACTATAATCTTAAAATCCGCGTTTATTAAAGAGGATATATCCAAAATTCAGGGTCAGGTAGAATTTATTATCTACTTTTTCGTAATAATTGGCAGCCAGGCTTAAAGGGCCAACACCTGTTTGATAGACCAATGCACACATTCCCTGGAAGAAAATTTTATCAAACGATTTTTCACCAATCTTCACTGTAAGGCTTTCTGTAGGAATCATACGATAAACAGGGGCGAATACATATCCTTCTGTCCGAAAGTGAACCTGGTCGCTTATTTTAAAAATAGTTTTTATTCCACCTGCTACATATTTATTTGCATGAAAATTTTCATTAAACATTGATTTACTGTGGGGGGTAGGGTAAAATCCCGGGGCTGCCAGTAAAGTCGAAGTAAAGTTCGAAAATGGTTTTTTATTGCTGTAAACGCCTTCTATCCGGGTTCCTAATGTAAAATATTTGGTAATCCTATAATACTTTTCCTGAATTGCCTGTGCAAGGTAATAATTATGTTTATCAGATGATTCAACCATATTTGCCGATGTACTTCCAGGGTAATTTTTCTCTTTGCCCTGAATATATTTAAACGATAAGTTCTGAAAAATACCTTCGGTAGCATACTGTTTATAATTGAGTGAATTACTCTGGAATTCGATATGCCATGCACTGCCATTAAAACTTGTTCGGTCGGGTGTATCGTCTTTTGCAAACTTTTTTATCTGGTAATATTCATCATCGGAGTCGGCCAGGGAAAAACCGGCGCTTAATTTATTACGCACACCTAACGGTAGTCCGGCTTCAATCCTGAAATTGTTTTCGTCCTGAATAATATAAGGCGGGCGCACATCTTCAAAAAACAATTCCCCGCTACTGGAAAAAAAGTCCCAGCGGTTCAGGGTAGAATAAGCCGCAATATAAAAAGGTGTTTTTGTTGGAAAATCAATTCTCCCTCCAAATTTAAAGGAACTGTAAAAACGCCCGAAATAAATATTTGAGCTTAGTGTGTATGACCTTTTCTGAAAGAATCGGTAATCGACATTAAAATACCCCTGGTTAATTGGTTTTGTTGATACATTCCCTCCGAATTTAACTTTCAGCTTCTTTTCAGGTTCAACTTTTAAATGAATATCAAAATAGCCTGTATTTTCATTATAATAAGCAATAGGCCTCATCGACCTTATTTGTTCATCGGCAACAAGTTTAAAATATTCTTTCCTGAATTCATCAAGGGTTACTACATCCTGTTTGTGTTTAATCGACTGAATAATAAACTTACGCTGCATATCATCGGTTACTCCTTCAACCTGGACATTTTTAAAAAGTAACTCAGGTTTTCTGCTGTTAAATTCATTTCTTTTCCTTGTGATTTCTTTTTTATCAACTCTGCGACTGATGCGGCTTTTAATGCTATCTATCATGGCAAAGGCTGTTTGTGTACCTTTACTTTGTATTAAATCTACTCTTTTAAAATCAAGCAGCCCGACATTGGTAAACCTGGTTTCCAGCAAAATCCCATCCTCTGGTTCTATTGAATAATCGGTAGGCCTCATTATCAGTTTGAAAATCTGATTTTTAAGGTCTTCCGGATTCAACCTGCTTTCGTCAGCAACTTTATGCCCGATTATAAAGTCGGGCTTAAAAACCTCTTTCATAACATCAGTTGGGAAGTTGTTATAAATCCCACCGTCGAACAAAACTGTTCCGTTTATTGAAATGGGTTTAAAATAAAAAGGTACTGTCATTGATGCCCGGACCGCATCGCCCAGGTCGCCACTACCAAGCTCAACTGCCCTGTTCTCGTTTACATCGGAAGCTATACAGCGAAACGGGACCATCAGACTGTCGAAATTAAAATTGCAGACAGCATTTGTAGTTGCAAGCAATTGCATAAAGGCAAAGTCCATAGGTTCCTGCGGAATGATATATGAAGGAGGCAGTATTTTTAATTTTTCATTTGCCATCTCAAACTTTAAATCCAGCCAATCCGGTGCTTCTTCTTCTTTCTTAAAAAAGTAACGATATTCTTCCATTATCTGCCCGGTTGACCAAAAATGAAAATCTTCAGAACGGAAAAGGTCTTCCATTTCATCGGGGGAATAACCTGCAGCATACAAAGCCCCCACAATGGCACCTGCTGAAGTACCGGTAATATAATCGATCGGGATCCCGTTTTCTTCGAGTACCCTGATTACACCAATATGGGCTAAACCTTTGGCACCGCCACCGCTCAATACCAATCCTACTTTTTGCGAATAGGAAATATTACAAATAATAAAGCTTAAAAAAATGATGGTTATTAATTGTTTCATGACTAAAAAATGGCTGTTGCAAAAT
>JAFGGF010000364.1 GCA_016930735.1 Prolixibacteraceae bacterium | reverse complement strand
GTAAAACAAAGCTTCCTTCATGATTCACCTTTTTTCAAAGGTATAAATGAACAGGTAAAAAGTGTATAGGGGAAGGTAAAAGTTTTTAATTATTAAAATGATAAAGGAAAGTTACCAGTGTTTCATATGCAGGTTTTTCATTGCCCTTAATATCAACAATAATCTTCATCTGTGCCCTGGTGATGCCTCTCAGGTTTTTTATATCGTTAAGCCAGACCCGTGCCCTGATCGCACTGTTTACAATAACAGGCTGGTTGAATTTCAATTTGTCGAGCCCGTAATTAACAAGCATTTTGTAATTGCGGACTTCAACAATTTCATCCCAGAAATGGGCTAAAAGTGATAAAGTAAGGTAACCGTGTGCAATTGTGTTTTTAAATGGCGATTCTTTTGCAGCCTTTTCCGGATTGGTGTGTATCCATTGATAATCGAGAGTAGCCTCAGCAAATTTATTTATTTGCTCCTGAGTAATAGTCAGGTACTCGGAAGCCCCAATTTCTTTACCTAAATATTTTTCAAATTCTTCGTGGCTGTCAATTATTACTTTTTCCATTATAAACCTGTTAAAAATCAACGATGGCCAAAATAGAAAATAAATCCAACTTCAAAGAATGAATTTATCAACACTCCAATTTTATAAGAATATTTTGACGATTATAGCCAGATAATATTTAATGATTTGAACAAATCAGCCAAGTTTTTGAAACAGGAAATTTTTCTGAATAAAATCATCATTTAATTTTTCCTGATTAGGTGGAAATAAAAAAAGGGTATCTGATTTAAACAAATACCCTTTTCTGACATATTTAATTGTTTATTTTTTTTCTTCTGATTTTTTTTCTGTACCGCAGCAACTGGTTTTTGCTTCTGTGCAACATTTTGTCTGAGCTTCACCACAGGAATGTTCTGGGCAAGTTGCTTCCACTTTGGCAACTTCCTTTTTTACCTTTGTTTCGGTAGTTTTTGCCTTGGTTTCCTTTTTCTCTTTTTCCTTTGGATCAGATTTATTTGTTAAATCGTCGGAAACATAAGATTCCGATTTTACTATTTTAGCACTGGTAACAGAAGCGTTGGAAATAGATACTCCGTACGCCATTAAAATAAATAAAACGAATAGTAGCTTTTTCATGGTTTTAAATTTTTAATTTTTAATACAACAAATATATTACAGTTGTCAACACAAAATACCAGGTTCTGTGTTAATGCCTTGTTAAAAAGAAAATTCCGACTAATTTATTGTTTATTTTTGAACTGTATTAATAAATAAATGTTTATTTAATCAGCGTGATTATAAGCATGGTAAACGCACTGCGAAAATATATTGTTGGTTTTACATTGATTCTGATTTTCACCTTATTACTTATTCAGGTAAGGTGGATTATACATTCTATCCGTCTTCAGGAAAAGATATTTCAAAAAACGGTGACATTATCGTTGAACCAGACTATTTCCAATCTTACAACGGATAAGAGAATATGTAGTGTTATGAAAGAATGTATTATACAAAATACCAGGGTTCTTGAACAACAACTTACTTCTGCCGGAGTGTGGGAACAAATTCATGATGCTATAGATACGGAGTTGGCAACCTATGACATAAACCTTGATTATGATTTATATATTGTAAAAAAAGGTGCTGATTCTTTAAAAACCAGGGAAAAAGAGATCAAAAAGGGGAGGTATTATTCACAATGCCTGAAGGATATTATACAATCGAGCGATTATGAACTGGTTGTCAGATTTCCTACAAGGTCCGGCTTTTTCCTCGAAAAAACGGGTTTAATGTTTATTTCTTCCGTTGTTTTAATCATGCTGATTATTTTGTCTATTATATATATTTTTGGTTTATATCAGCGTGAGCTCCGATTAGCTGAAAATACAAGGGAACTTATAAATAATATAAGCCATGAATTTAAAACTCCCATTTCATCCATTGCCCTGGCAGCAAACCAAATCAGGAAAAAAAGAGTTACAAGTGAAGAAAAGCAGCAGGAATATGCAGGCCTTATTTTTAAAGAAAACAAAAAGCTTCAGCATATGGTCGAAAGCCTTTTACATCTTGCTGCTATTGAACGGGATGAGTTTGAATATAATAAGGAAAAATTTGATATTCACACTGTTATTAGCGAAGCAATTTCTACGATGGAAGTTTTTTTGTGGGAAAAGGGGGGAGAAATTACTACTGATTTTAAAACTGAACCTTCGGTTGTTTTTGCCGATAAACTGCATATAATGAATTCGGTGGTGAATATTATATCAAACGCAATTAAATATTCGGAAGAAAATCCACAGATAAAAGTCAGGACAAAAACTGAAAATGATAGAGTTCATATTGAATTGGAAGATAAGGGGATAGGGATTCCGGCCAAATATCTGAAATTAATTTTCCAGAAATATTACAGGATTCCTACCGGAAATATTCATAATATAAAAGGATTCGGGATCGGGCTTTCTTATGTTCAAAAAGTTATGGAAGCTCACAATGGTGAAGTCCGTGTTGAAAGTGAACCAGGGAAAGGAAGCACATTTATATTAATTATACCTGTATCAAATGGTTGATAAAAGAATAAATATTTTACTGGTTGAAGATGACCTGAACCTGGGATTCCTTACTGCAGAATTTTTGGAAAACCAGGGGATGCAGGTTAAATTGTTCAGAGACGGTGAATCAGGGCTTGCCGGATTTAAAGAGGGTAAATTCAATTTTTGTTTGTTGGATATAATGTTACCCAAACTGGATGGATTCAACCTGGCAAAAAAAATAAGGGCAATAAAACCTGAAGTCCCGATCATTTTTTTAACTGCCAAAGCCTTGAAGGAAGATAAGCTTAAGGGTTATAATATTGGTGCTGATGATTATGTTACAAAACCATTCGACGAAGATGAACTGCTTTGTAAAATAAAAGCAATATCGAACCGCATTGATTTTAGCCAGCATAATAAAGATGCTGTTTTTCAGATAGGGAAATTTAAATTTGACTATGCAAACCAGGCATTGGAAGCGGATAGTAAAATTAAAAGGCTTACCAGTCGTGAAGCCGATGTGTTGAGGATTCTCTGCCTTTCGAAAAATAATATTGTAAAACGTGAAAAGATTCTGATTTCTATTTGGGGCGAAAATGATTATTTCTATGGTCGCAGCCTCGATGTGTTTATTTCCAAATTAAGGAAATATTTTTCTGATGATCCATTGATTAAAATTGAGAATATTCCTACAGTTGGTTTTTTATTATCCTGCCAGGATCAAAAATAAAAAGGGCATCTTTAAAAGATGCCCTCAATGTATTTTTCAACGACGTAATTACTTCTTTTCAACCTCTGCAGTTTTTTCGCCACCGCATCCTGCTTTTTCAGCACTTGCTGATTTTTCACCGCCACAACCTGCTTTTTCAGCACTTGCTGATTTTTCTCCAGCACAACCAGTGCTTTTTGCTTCTGAAGTTTTAGTTTCTTTTTTCG
>JAFGGF010000363.1 GCA_016930735.1 Prolixibacteraceae bacterium | reverse complement strand
TATTTTTCTTTCAGTTCAATGTTTTTATTTTCGAGTTCTTTTGTACGGATTTTTACAAGTTCTTCCAGTTGGTCACGATGATTTTGCAATTCCTGCTGGACCAATTTCAGGTCGGTAATATCCATTACAGTAGATACCATAATGTTTTGTTTGAAAAGCGGGATGTTAACAGCATTTACATATTTTGTTTGCCCATTTTTTCCGGTAATTGATAAGTTTTCCCAATGCATTTTTTCCGGGTCTCCGCTGTTAATATCAGCTATTATCTGTTTCATACTAGATTCCCTGTATGTTTTATCAGGAAATACTTTTTCAAAAAACTGACCAACATCATTGATTTCACTTCTGGGCCAGCCATAAATTTCTTCAAACTTTGTATTCACATAGGATGTAGTTCCTTCATTTATTTTGTTGGTTGCAAGTCCGATGGGAAGGTTGTCGAGGATTGTTTGAATGAATTCATTTTGGTTTTGAATATCTTGTTCATGTAATTTTTGTTCTGAAATATCAACCATTGTTCCTATCATTCGCGAAGGTTTGTTGTTTTCATCCGATTTAACAACTTTCCCCCTGCCTAAAACAAATTTATAATAACCATTCCTGGTTAAAAGCCTGTGTTCGTTTTGCCAATGGCTTGTTTTCCCATTAAGGTGGTTTTGTAATGAATGAAAAACGGATTCTTTATCTTCCGGATGAAGCCGTTCTTCCCAGGTGGAAAATATATTATCCACACTGTCTTCTTCCAGAATCTTTGCCCACCCCGGGCTAAAGTAAACTTTATTGGTTTTTATATCCCAGTCCCATAATCCATCACGTGTGGCTTCCATTGCAAGCCGGAATTTTTCTTCGCTTTTTCGGAGGTCCTGTTCGGCTTTTTTCCTGTTAAGGAATGCTGAAGCCTGTAATACAAATGCTTCAATCAACTCCTTGTTGATTCCCTGTTTATCAGAAGTGGTAATAATCGAAACAACACCTAAATTTTTATCATCCTTCATCAGTGGGATCCCATAAATTTTCTTTATTGGAAGAATTTTAAAAATCACGGAAACAAGTTTTTCAGGTATTATTCCTGATGAAATCTCTGAAATATCCAGGCCAAGGTCTAAAAGCTCAACTTTAACATATCGTTCTGTTACAACCGATTTTCCTTTACCACTTAATTTTGTTATATCTTTCCCAAGAAGTTTCGATATTGCTTTCAGTTTGTTATTTATTCCCCTCACAGCCCTGAACGACCAGTCGTAGTTTTCATTCAGAAAATCAGAAAGAACAACAACTCCCTGTTCACCAATAATGCCATAGATTTTATCGGCAATGTAATTGTAAATTTCGGGCTCTGAAGAAATATTTGCCAGTTCAGATGAAGTGTTTACGAGGAAACGCATTTTTTCCTCACTTTCCCGAAGTTGTTTCTCCGTATTTTTTATTCCTGTCAGATCAATAGATTGTACTATAGCGTTGGTTACCTTGCCTTCCTGATTTATAACCGGGGTAAATATCGAGTTAATAATTTTATGTGTAGCATTTTTAACATCAACATGGCCGACCAAACTAAAATCATAGTCGATGATCAAATTTACTGTTTCTCCATTTTTGAAAACTTTTTTAATTTCAGGCAGGAACCCTTGTTCTGAAAGGACAGAATCTTTAAACAGATTGTATTTCCCGATTACTTCATCTTTTTCAGCTCCAAAAAAATCGAGGCAGGCCTGATTGGTTTTTATGGCTGTCCCGTTTTCATCAGAAATCCATATGGATAGTGCAGAACCTTCAATGATTTTATCCAGAAAATTTGATTTTTCCCTGAGTTCAGTTTCTCTCTGTTTTAATTCTGTAATATCGACCCATTGGCAAATAACGTTTAATAGATTTCCATTTTTATCTGTGATCGGATACATGGAGACTTCAATCCATAAATTGGGTGCTTCAGTAAAATTTTCATGATTTACTTTTTTCCCCTCCCAGTATATAATAAAATTCGCAGGTTTGAGGTTACTGTAAACCGATTGAACCTGAGGCATTACGCCTTGTTCAGTAAGATTATTGTCTTGTAAAACATTGTATTTCTCCGCAATTTCCCTGTTTGTCAGTTTTAAGATTTCCTGCAGGGTACTGTTAGTAAACAGGACTGTACCCTCAGCATCAGAAATCCACATTGCAAACGGGCTTTCATTCATTACGATTTTTATGAACTTAATCTCATTTTCAATGTTTTCACCTGCAATATCTTTTTTTAAATCTTTTGCTAAATTCCTTTTGTTTTGTAGATCTTCTAATAATTCTTTTAATTCCTCGTCAATGAATTCAGGGACAATTATTTCTTTCCCCTGCAATATCCCTTTTAATACAGACTTTATTTCATAGAGATTTTCATCCTGTTTTTTTTGATTCCCTTCCGATCCCATCGCACAAAATTTTAAAAATTCAGTAAGTCATTTTCGTAAATCAATTTTTTTTGCAATACCCAATTCCAACTGTTGTATCTTTCCATTTTCAAATTACACTATTATTCTGTCTTAAACAAATTTTTAGTTATCAGCTCTAATTAGGCTTCATTATTTCCAAACCGGAGGATATTTAATGTCCCTGCCCAGTTCTTTGTACAGGCTGTTAACTTCTTCTTTCATTTCTATTATCTTCAATTCTCTGTCAACCATGGCTTTGTTAAAAATCTCCAGTTCTTCCGTATATTCTTTTAATTTTTGTTCGGTTTGAATCCTGCTTGTGATGTCTTCTTTTACAGCAATAAAATGAGAGATATTATTATCCTTTGTGCGAAGTGATGAAATGGAAGAATATTCCCAGAACTTTTGCCCGCTTTTTTTGAGGTTGCATACTTCGCCATGCCATACTTCACCCGACGAAATAGTATTCCACAAATTTTTAAAAAATTCTTCGGGGTGTGTCCCTGAATTTAAAATTCTGGGATTTTTCCCAATAACTTCATCAAAGGAATAACCGGTTATTGCACAAAACTGGTTGTTAACATATTCAATATTCCCATCGGTGTCGGTTATAACTACTGAAGAAGGGCTTTGTTCCAATGCCTGCGACAATTTTACAATTTCCCTGTGCGATTCTTCCAGTTCTCTCCTCGATTCGTTTACATCATCAATTAAAAAGCTAAGTGCTTTATGTGATTCTTCCAGCTTTATTGCTTGTGTTTTTAATTCGGTTGTACGTTCTTCTACAAGGATTTCTAGTTTTTCCTGATATATTTTTAATTCATTTTCAGTGGTCCTGCGGTATGATATATCACGTGCAATGCCTTGAATTGCAATGAACTTTTCATTCTCAAAATAAGGGAAAGCAACAATTTCAATAATCATTGAACTTTTATCATTTAAAATAACCTCATACTCAAAAAGTTCCTTTGTTTTTTCACCTCTTGTAATATTTCCTAAATGAGTTTCAAATTGTTCCCGATACTTTTCAGTGACAAAATCCCAGATATTTTTTGTGTTAATTTTATTTTCTGGTATTTCCAGGGAATCACAAATAAATTTATTGGCAGTAAGGAAATTCCCGTTAAAATCAATAATAAAAATTCCGTCCGGGCTTTGGTTTATCAGGTTTAAATATTTTTCTTCACTGTCTTTTAATGCCTGTTCCGAATTTACTTTATTTGTTACATCCTGAACCATCGAAAGTATTCCTAAGAAAGTACCGTCTTCATTTCTTAATGGAGTGTTATGCCATTCACATAATATTTCTTTGCCTGTTTGAGTTTTGTTTGAATTGATACTAATAATTGTTTCATTTGAATTTTGAATAATGTTCCAGATATTATTAATTTCTGGTTGGTTTTTATCAGCAACAATTAATTCTAAAATGTGTTTCCCATGTGTTTCTTCTGCTGAATATCCGAATATATTTTCAGCAGCCGGGTTCCATGCTACAACATGGAAAAATTCATCCCATTGTATTAGGCCAACCAGCATTTTTTCGATCTGCAATTGAAGGTTATTTTGTAATTCGCGGATTTTTTCTTCATTCTTTATCCGGTTTATTGAAATACATATCTGGTTGGAAATAAACTGAAGCATTTCAAAATCTTCCTGTGAGAAAGCATTCTGATTTTTATAATCCTGGACAACCAAAGCCCCGATTACTTCATTTCCATTAATAAGCGGAACGCCGATCCAGGCTTCCGAGACAGTTCCTATTAAATCAATTTCATTTGTTTCTTTTAGTTCAAGTATTTCATTTTTAGTTATAAAAATTGGTTTATGGTTTTTTATCACATATCCGGTCAGTGATTTTTCTGCCGGCCATGTTGTTATATTATCTTCTTCATCAATTACATACGGGGTAGAGATAGTATCGGTAAGTTTATCATAAAATGCCACATAAAAGTTCGATATTTCTATCTTTTTTGCTAACTCAGCCTGGATTGTTTTTATAAAATCACTTATATCAGGTGCCAGGTTGGCGGCATTCGAAATGTTGTAAACAATATCTTTAATAAAATCTGACCTTTTTCTTTTAGTAATATCCAGCACAGTAAAAATAATCCCTTTTGACAGGTTATTTTTATCCAGTGGGGATGTGCTCAGGAAAACATCAATAATATTTCCGTCTTTTGACTTAAAACTTGTTTCAATTGCACCCAATCCATAATTTTTAAGTTCTTCTTTTAAATAATTTCCAACTCTTTCAAATTCTTCCGGATTGGGGTATAGAATTGAGCTTTTTTCCCCCAGTAATTCATCCTCCGTGTATCCTGTCATTATACAAAGTTTTTTACCTACATAAGTAAAAACTCCGTTTGAAATTATTCCAATTCCAATTGGTGCCGCTTTAAAAAAACTGTTTAGCTTATATTCATTCTCAATGAGCTTTTTTTCAGATATTTTTCTTTCAGTAATATCCCTGATTATACACATTATCAGATGCTTTCCATTTATTTCTATCTCATGAGAAATTATTTCTGTTATACTGATTGTACCATCATATTTATGGAAATCAATTATTTTTGGAACAGGTGTTTGTTCTTTTAGAATTGAGTTGAATCTTGTAATCTGTTTTTTATCGATAATATTCAGTTCGAATATATTTCTATTTATATATGTTGCAGATTCTATACCGGTTATTTTTTCAAAGGTTTTATTTGCATCAATAATTTTCCCGTCAGTTTGGAAAAGGCATATTCCGTTTGGAGCATTTTCAAACAACACTTTTAACCTTTCTTCCGATCGTCTTACATTTCTTTCAGCTGATTTTTGCTCAGTAAAATCACGAATAACTGTTAACAGGCATTCCTGGTTATTGATTTTCATAAAGCTTGTTGAAAGCAGCGTGTCTATTTTTTCACCGTTTTTAACTTGAAACTGAATCTCAAAATTATCCAGTTTCCCCGATTCTTTTAGCTGATTAAATATCTTCTCCCTGAAAAGCAGGTCGGTATAAAAATCCAGTTCAATAGTTGTTTTCCCCAGCACTTCACCTCTGTTATACCCTGATATTTTCTCAAACGACTTATTGATATTCAGTATTTTCCCACCGGGATATGTAGTAATTAAAACCGGATCAGGGTAGTTTTCCAATGAAATGGTTATATCCGAATTAGTAGTATCTTTTAAAAAATGTATGTATTCATCAGTTGGATCTATCAATTCCTGAAAAGTGAACAGGTATCGCAATTCATTTCTTTCCAGAATTTGGAAATGCAGGATTCCTGTTATTTTAATCCTGTCATTATTAGTAAGAACTACCTTTTCACCAGAAATATCCTGTTTTTTTAAAATGCGGCTCTTAATTTTTTCAAAATCCTCCGGATCGAAGAAAAGAGTTTTTAAATTGTTGGATTTTAACTCATTGTCCGCGCATTTGAAAGTAATTTGCATCAATGCGTTTGAATCAATTATTTCGAAATCGGGTGAAGTTATAAACGATGCGACAGGAAAGTCGTGAATGTCCATAAATCTGTAATATGTAATTTATACTATGTAGATGTCCTAAATATATTAATTTTTAATAATCATTTTCTGAAAATTTTAACATCATTTTTTTTAAAAAAAAGGCCCAAACAAATGCCCGGGCCTTCAATAAGAGGTTGTAGAAAGAAAACGGGGATCCTTATCCCCGGTTTTTTAATTCATTTTTGCTGCAGGAACAGTGAAAGAAAATATACTTCCTTCACCTGATTTACTTTCCACACTTAAAACACCGCCATTCTGTTCGACAAATTCCTTACATAAGATTAGTCCCAATCCGGTACCTCTTTCTTTTGCTGTTCCAAGAGAAGTTACTTTCGAATCCACCTGGAAAAGTTTTTCCATTTTATTTTCACTGATCCCGATCCCGTTGTCTTTTATACTAACCAATATTTTATTGCCTGCTGGTATTGCATAAGCCGATATTTTACTGTTACTTTCAGAGAATTTAATTGCATTTGACAACAGATTCCTGATAACTGTACTTAAAAGATTTTTATCGGCCCATACTGATATATCATCACTGATTTTTGTCTCAATCTGAATATTTTTTGAATTTGCATGTTGTATGCAAACAGATAATGTTTCATTAAAAACCGGTTTTAACCTGTAAGTTTCCGGATTAACTTCCAACTGGTTGGTTTGCGACTTAGCCCATTCAAGAAGGTTTTCGAGAAGTATCTGCATATTTTGTGCACTTGTATGGAGGTCGTCAATCATTTCGATAATTTCCTCTTTTGAAAACGATTCAAAATGCTCTTTTAATATGGTGGAAAAGTCGACAAAAGAAATAAGGGGATTTTTCAGGTCGTGTGCAATTATGGATAAAAAACGGTCTTTTGCATCATTCGACCTTTTAAGTTTTTGCTCGGTTTTTTGCCTTACTTCTATTTCATACTGAAGTTCACGGTTTAGTTCTCTGATTTTTAATACCTGAAGTTCACGCCTGGCAATCAGGTTTGCACTTCTTGCATTTACTTCATTGATTTCTTTGTCTTTTGACTCATTTTGAGCCATTATCTCATCTAAACGGGCATTTACCTTTGCAAGTTTTGAGTTTAATTTGCTGATTTCCTCATTTTTTGCAATTATTTCAGCAAAAAAAGTTGCCTGCCTTGTTTTTGCCGCGACCAGGTTATTATTTGGCTGCAAAATATCCTGATTGTTTTTTACCATTTTGGGGTAATTCTCAAAATAATCTTTGCTGTACAACTCCAATTTTTGCGGATTATTTTTTTCAGTGGCTTTATTGTTGGAATTGTTCTTCATAACTTTGGAGATAATGTTAATATTTCCGGCAAATGAAAAATGTTGATTTTATATTTACATATGGATTTTACACCATGCATATAAATAATTTTCAAAGGTTTAAAACCACCTGCTCTGTTTACTTTTGATATTTCTAACGAAAAACACATTTTATAAGTCTTTGCTGAAAATTCTTATCGTCAACTTTAACTAAGGCAATAACTTTACTTATGCATTTAAGCCCGATAATTTTTTTTCAGGATACAACCTCAAAATTTTTACTATTAGCCTCTTATCATTTTGATAATATTCACAATACAAATTTATGGCATGGGCTTTCCGGGGAAATAAGGGATAACCTTATATGTTTCGGGGGAATTCCTTATTTGCTGCGTAAAAAAATAAAACCGGGAGAAAATCCCGGTTTTATTTTAGAAAGAAACGTTTAAGTGCTTATAAGTTAAGGTTTAAGAAATCATACATTGTAAGTTGAAGAAGCTGTATTGCCTCCACGACCGGTCCAGTTGGTATGGAAAAATTCACCTCGTGGTCTGTCTACTCTTTCATAAGTATGGGCCCCGAAATAATCGCGCTGTGCCTGAAGCAGGTTTGCAGGAAGCCGTTTGCTGCGGAATCCATCGAAATAACAAAGTGCCGAAGTTAATGCCGGTACCGGAACTCCGTTTTCCAGTGCTGTAGCACAAATCCTTCTCCAGCCTGCCTGAGCATCTTCTACTTTTTCTTTAAAGAATGGATCAAGAAGCAGGTTTGGCAGATTTGGATTTTTGTCAAATGCTTTTTTGATATCGCCAAGGAAAACGGAACGGATAATACAGCCACCGCGCCACATTAATGCAATACCACCGTAGTTAAGGTTCCACCCGTATTCTTTGGCTGCTTCCATCATCAGGTTATACCCCTGAGCATATGAAATGATTTTTGCTCCAAGCAGTGCTTTTTCAAGGTCGTTTATAAATTGTTCTTTATCACCTTTAAATTCAGGTTTTGGCCCGGAGATTACTTTTGAAGCTTCAACCCTCAGGTCTTTTTGAGCTGATAAACAACGTGCAAAAACCGATTCGCCTATCAGAGTTAAAGGGATTCCAAGGTCAAGTGCTGAAATACCCGTCCATTTACCGGTTCCTTTCTGCCCGGCAGTATCAAGGATTTTTTCAACTGTTTCTTCACCGTTTTCATCTTTATATCCAAGAATGTCACGGGTAATCTCAATAAGGTAACTGTCGAGGATTCCGGTGTTCCACTTTTTAAAAACCTCATGCATTTCATCGTTGCTCATAACGAGTAGTTCTTTCATTAACTGGTAAGCTTCAGTAATAATCTGCATATCGCCATATTCAATTCCGTTATGGACCATTTTTACAAAATGCCCGGCTCCACCTTCGCCAACCCAGTCGCAGCAGGCTTCGCCACTTTCAACTTTTGCAGAAACAGCCTGAAAGATAGCTTTTACATGAGGCCATGCTTCGGGTGAGCCACCCGGCATTATTGATGGTCCCAGCAAAGCACCTTCTTCTCCACCTGAAACGCCTGTGCCAATATACCTGAATCCTTTACTTTCGACATATTTTGTGCGGCGGATTGTATCAGGGTAATGTGAATTGCCTCCGTCAATAATAATATCGCCCGGTTCAAGATGTGGCATAATCAGCTCAATAAAATCATCGACCGGCTGGCCTGCTTTTACCAGCATCATCACCTTGCGGGGCCTTTCAAGGCTGGCGCAAAGTTCTTCAATTGAATGAGTTCCAATGAAATTTTTACCGGCACCACGCCCGTTAATAAATTTGTCAACTTTTTCTACCGTACGGTTAAATACTGCTACCGTAAAGCCTTTACTCTCCATGTTCAATACCAGGTTTTCGCCCATTACTGCCAACCCGATTAATCCAATGTCAGCTAATTTTTTCATTTTAATTGTATGATATTTATAGATATTTATTGTTATTCATTGATACTTGTAGTTATTCAATAGAAATTTATTGAGTTTTTTTGTTTATGACAGAAATAAAATTATTCAGTTTTATACCTAAAGCTTCCAATTCCAATTGTATTTCATTAAAAAACTCATTAGGAATAATATTTCTGTTTACAGCTTTTGTAAGCCAGGTTTTAGTTTCATATAATGATCCACGGGAATAATACATAAATTGTCTCCGATCTTTAAAATGAAATCTGCCAAATCCTTCAGCAATATTTGCTGCAATAGAATCTGAACTTCTTATTAACTGCTTTCCCATGGTATCTTTTGCAAGGCTATTCCATTCCAATACTGAAAACCAAACAATATCACTTATTCGCATTGCAATCTGATAAATTTCTAATTCATCTAATTTCATAATTTTCAAGTTTGTGATTAACATTAAAATCCATTTATTATTCTATCATATTATAAGTCAGCTATCAATATCTATAAATATCCATCAATAACTTTACTTATACTTTTTCTAACTTAAACCCCAAATATTTCAACTTCTGAATGACTTTGTCTTCTGTATTTATAATCTTTAATTTATACGTTCCAAACTCTCTCCTTACCGGATAATCGCCCCTGAGTTTTTCAAAAATACCGGGATTTTCACGTAAGTTTTTATCATCTGTTTCAATGTTGTAAGTTGAAAGAACAGCTTCAGCAATAATTGAAAATTCGTCACTTTCTTGCCCATCAATTTCAATTTTTGTTGATTTTGGTAATTCAACACCTTCAGGTTCCCAATTATCTATTCCAAGTTTGAAAAAACGACTGACAGCCTGAACACTCATTCTGGTGCCGTTTGCTTTCCCGTCTTTAGAATAACCTGCAATATGCGGTGTTGCGAAATCACATAATTTCAACATTTCCAGATCTAAATCCGGTTCATTTTCCCAGCAATCGATAATCAATCCCGATATTTGTTTTTCCATGTATGCTGATTTAACTGCATTTGTGTCGAAAACTTCTCCCCGGCAGGTATTTATCAGAAGTGGTTTATTTTTCAGACTCTGAATAAAAACATCATCAACCATATGCAATGTTTTGTCTTTTCCTGAATTAATCAGAGGAACATGAAAAGTGATGATATCGGATTCCTCACAAATTTGCTTCAGGCTGGTGAACTTTTCAGGTCCTTCAACTCTTTCCCGCGGTGGGTCGTTCAATAAGACCTTCATTCCGATTATTTCGCAAAGCCTTGCCACCTTGGAACCGACATTTCCGACACCTACAATCCCAATGGTTTTATTTTCAGGCGATTCACTTTTTTTCAGGAAATAGGAAAAAAGTGCTGACGCAATATACTGATTTACACTTTCGGCATTGCAACCGGGAGCGTTGGTCCAACCTATTCCTGACTTTTCGCAGTAGGCAGTATCGATATGGTCGAAGCCAATTGTTGCTGAGGCAATAAATTTGACCTTTGAGTCTTTTAATAATTGTTCATTGCAGATTGTCCTGGTACGGGTGATAATAGCTTCTGCATTTTTGACAACTTCCGGAGTGGTTTTATTACCGGGAAGATAAACAACCTCGGCAAATGGCTCCAATGCTCCCTTTATATATGGTATTTTATCGTCGACAATTATTTTCATTTAAAGAATAGTGATTTATTGTGATTTATAGTAATTTATTGTGATTCATAGTAATTTATTGTGGTTTATAGTAATTTGTTGTGATTCATAGTGATTTGGCTTTAAGTGTTGAAATGTAGTTGTTTAATTTAACTCCAAGCTTTTCAATTTTTTGTATTTCCCCTAAATGGAATTCCTCTGAAATAATTTTTCTGTTTTTTGCTTTTTTTATCCAGGTTTTTGTTTCGGAAAGTGAACCTCTTGCATAAAGCATAAATAGTTTCCGGTCTTTAAAATGATATCTTCCATAACCTTCAGAAATATTTGCTGCAATAGAGTCAGCACTTTTTACAATTTGTTGACACATAGTAAATTTTGTCAGATTATCCCAGTTTATTACAGAAAACCATATTTCATCACCTATTTCCATCGCCAGTTAATATATTTCCAAATCTTCCAGTTTCATAATAAATAATTTTAGTGTTTGTCAATTACATTTTATTATATAGATATTTTATCTCAATTTATCTCCAACAATCTCCACTAATCACTATCAATCTCCATAATAATCCTTCACCACTTCATCCAATACCCAACTTGTCCGGGCAGCTGACTCGCCTGTGCTGACACATTTTTCCCCTCCGGATAATTCATTCACTACCTGCTGCACCAGATTTTGTGAAATGTGAGTCGGATTCTCAAAGTTCAATTCGGTTAATTTCCCATCAATATTTAATGAAACCGGGCCATGATTAAAACAGGAAAGGCTTACTTTTCCTTTTTCACCAATGAATTCGATTATATCTTCCTCATCGTTTTTATCCACAACAAAACACCAGCTTCCGCTTCCCAATACTCCGGATTCGTGTTTCCATACTGCTGTAACCGTATCTTCAGCATTATACAAACCAGCCTGATTTGAAGCTGATCCTTTCACCTTTTTTATCGGACCTAGTACAAAATCGAGGTAATCAAACTGATGCGATGCAAGGTCGAAAAAATGACCGGCTCCACTTATTTCAGGTTTTACGCGCCAGTTCATTTCGTTTGGCGATTGATTCTTTTCTACAGCTTCCTTAAAAAGCCTGATCTGTACCATGAATATTTTACCCAAGGTTCCTTTTTCAATCAATTCTTTGACTTTTAAAAAGGCCGGTAATGTTCTGCGATAATATGCCACGCGCAAGGGTTGACCTGTTTCATCTGAAATTTTAACCATTTCCAGGCATTGATTATAATTTAGCGCCATAGGTTTTTCCACGTAAACCGGTTTCCCTGCTTTCATTACCCGGATGGCATAATCGGCATGGAAGTCGGGTGGGGTGGCAACATATACAGCATCAACTTCCTGATCATGAATCAATTCGTCGGCATTTGAATACCATTTGGAGACATTATGGCGGATGGCATAGTCTTTTGCTTTTTCAGGATTACGCCTCATCACTGCAACCAACTGCGAATTTTCAGCCTTATAAAAAGCCGGACCGCTTTTTACCTCGGTTACATCACCTACACCTATTATTCCCCAACGAATTGTCATCTGATTTTAGATGTTAGATAATTGATTTTGGATATTTATTTTGAATCTCATTTACTCAGTAATTCAATCAATCAATCATTCATTCATTAATATTCAAACCTGTCTCTGAATGCCCACAACCCGATTGCCGGATTCGATATATAAAAAATTTCCTCTCCGTCGGGTAAAATGTTAAAGCCATCTTTTAATTTCTCCAGATTGTACTTTTGTGTTACTTCATCAATGTCGCCATATTTGAACCCAACACTTTCGATCTCTTCCTTTGTCAGATTTTCTTTCCCTTTTCCGGGACAATATGTTATTGAGAACCTTCCTTCGGAAGAGCCATGGATGAGGTGAGCAGCAGCTCCAAGGCTACTTCGGAGGTCTTCGTTTTCTTCCACTAACCTTAAAGTGTGTGGTGTTCCGAAATAACCATATTTGCGTATCAGCTTATCAATTTGTTTGTCTTCCCCGAATTCAACCAGGGCAGGTGCCAGAACAATCAATTCACCCTCATCGGCAAGAGCCATACGTGTCCGATAAATACTTTTATTTCCGAGCCATGTACTTTTAAATTCGGAAGGATCGAGCCACACTATTACTTTTTTCAGAGGTTTATCAACCATTTCAAAATTCACTTCAAGCGACAGTTTTGCTGCTTTGTCAAACACTTCAAAATCGTTACCGATAAACAGCCCGTAAGTTTGTAGTTTCCCTTCTCTGTTAAGCCCAACAACTGTTTGAATATAAACGATTGGCATTTGAGCTGCAAAGTGTTCCGAAGCATAATTAAAAACTTTCCTTACCGGAGTATCTGCCCTGCCCATCATTTTTTCCATTCCGTAGGCAGCTCCAATAAAATGGCTTTTATTTATTCCTTCTGAACCTCCGGTTCCCACAAAAATATTTTTATTGTAGTTTGCCATTCCAACCACTTCGTGAGGTACCACCTGTCCGATTGAAAGGATCAGGTCAAATCCTCCTTCGACTAAAAGTTTGTTAACCTGGACAGGCCATGAATAATCAACAGCTCCTTCTGAAACTTCCTTCACAAATTCAGCAGGTACTTCTCCCAGGGTAATTACATCATTCCGCCAGTCGTGGTTACGGAAAAGGGAGCGGGGAGTGGCTCCAAACATATGGCTGATCTGTGGATCCGTCATCGGAGTATGAGTTCCGAGTGCAGGAAGTACATCAGTAAGTTTATCACCAAAATATTCCCATGTCATTTCAGTAAGTTCCCCGGCACGTGATGGTAAACGCGTATAATCGGGAGGGATTGCCAAAACCTTGTTTTTTACACCCATTTTATCCAAAGCCTCAAACAGCCCTTTTTTAAGGTCTTCTGCCGAAAGGCTTGTTCCCGTCGATCCTTTTTCGTAGTAAATCATAATTAATTTTAGTATTCAGTCCCAGTATTCAGTCCCAGTATTCAGTCCCAGTATTCAGTCCCAGTATTCAGTCCCAGTATTCAGTCCCAGT
>JAFGGF010000362.1 GCA_016930735.1 Prolixibacteraceae bacterium | reverse complement strand
TTACTGAAGACGGGCTTCCAATTATTACACTTAAATCTCCAAATCCGCTGTCAACTAACTGTAAATTAGGAAACCTGTTATCCAATAGCTCATACATATCCTTGTATGTTGAAAAATCATTCTTACTATCATTTAACTGCAATGTAGATTTAAGTTTTGCACCATCTTTAATATGTCCCGAGTTTATGGCAAGTTCCGAATCGTTGGGTTTCAGTTTTAAATTGACAATCAAGGTGTCATCAGTTTCAACAACCTTTAAATTCTGATTATAAAAACCCTCAGCACTGACAACGATTTTATCTTTCAGGCCACATAAAACTTTAAAAGTCCCTAATGAATCGGTATAAACTGTTTGTTTTGAACTTTTTACATACACCTCAGCTTTTATAACCGGAATAATTTCAAATGTTGTAACACTTCCGAAAATTGTGTGCTCCTGAGAAATGGAAGAAAATGGGAAAAAGATTGCTGAAAAAATAAAAAGGAATATAGTTGCTGGTTTCATGATGAATAAAAATATGGTTTAGATGGTTGTCAAGTTATAAAAAAAATTCAGATTTCTAAAACTCTGTTTAAAATTGATATTGTTAAATTATAAGTTAATTGTTTTTTTTTATATCTTTTACAACACAAAACATATTGGAATAAATTCTGCTGTAATTCTCTGATACATAAACAATGTTATACCTGAATTATGAAACGATTATTAATATTTATTCTTATTATCCCGTTTCAGCTAACCGGGCAAGTTCGTTTAAGGGGGATAATTAAAGACCTAACTTCACAAGAACCGGTTGAATTTGCATCAGTGTATATTAACGGTACTACAAATGGAAATATAACAGATATAAACGGAAAATTTATACTTGAGAATATTAAAATCCCTTGCCAGGTTATCATTAGCCATATCAGTTATAATACAATTTCGTTTGATTACACTAATAACAATTTAAGTGACACAATAATATATCTGAAATTAAAGGATGTCATAATTCCTGAAATTTCATTGAAAGAAAAAAACAGGAAAGAAAAAAACCTGAAACTTTTTAAAGACTTCTTTTTGGGAACCGATAATTGGGGCAATATGGCATTTATTGAAAATGAAAATATTTTGCATTTTAAATGGGATTATGATACAATTAAACTTAATATTAATGAAAAAAAACCTTCATTTTTTGAATACCTCGATGTTCTGGAATATATCGACAGAAATATAATAAAATCAAAAAATGATTCATTAAAAAGTTATCTTATACCAAATAAATTTTTTGTATATGCAAATGAACCCCTAAAAATTCAATTACCCTTGCTTGGTTATTTTCTGCAATACGATTTACAGAAATTTGAAATGGAATTTGAATACAAGAAAGATTTTGTTAAGTGGAAATACCTGGGATACAGTTACTATCAACCTATTGAAACGGAATTGAAATCACTTAAACTTAAAATTGATAAAAACCGGAAAGATGCGTATTACAATTCGCCGCAACATTTAAATAAAGCCTTTTTTTCTAACAGCCTTCGAAAAAATGGGTATATAGTATCCAAAATTGGATATGATCAGGTAATTGATGAAACATATCCTATTGAAATAAAACCTGATAGCTGCTGGAACTTTCAAAAAAACAAACTAATTATTACGGGGTATAAAGACATCAATTTTTTTATAAAATATTATCAAAACTTAAAAGGTGAACCAATAAATTTAACCAACAAAAAAGGCCGTCGTAACTGCTCTGAATCCGAATTGGAATTTCTTAATGATACTTGCATATTTCTTTCAAATGGAACAATTCCCGATAATTCGGTTTTATACAAACCATTTATCGGGACAAAACAAATCGGGGCAACTTTACCGGGAGACTATTTACCTTCTAAAATAAAATGATCAATCATTACTGAATTCCCGGTAAATTGTAACTTTACAATTTCCTGAAATTTAAAAGCCATGGATAAAATGCCATTGTTATTATTAAGTATTCTTTTTTATTCTTCCAACATTAATGCCCAGAATAATATCAGCCTTTCCGATCTGATGAATGAAAGCCGGATTCTGAATGCGGTTAATGGAACAAATAATCCTGATATTAAAGGTTCCCCGTATGAAAACGATGAATTTATTAAAGGAGTAGCAGTAGCATTTTCAGATATGATATACAATGACGTACTTCTCAGGTTAAATATTTACAATGATCAGATAGAGTTTAAAAATGACAAAGGTGAAATATTAGGCATCGTAAATCCTGATTACTTCAGATATTTTGAATTTAATGATTTAAAAATACAGTATTTGCCATATTATGTGGGAAAAAAGATTTTGAAAAGTTACTTTTTTGTAAAAGAAGAAGGCGAAGCAACATTGCTGTTTAAACCAAAAGTAACATTTGAAGAAGCAACAAAACCGGCTGCTTATCAGGAAGCAAAACCTGCTGCTTTTAAAAGGATTCCAGATGAGATCTTTATAAAAAAAGGAAATGAGCCGGCAGTGGAGATAACCAATAAAAAAAGCCTGATTGAAGCCTTATCGGAAAAAGAACAGTCGATCAGTAATTTCCTGAAAGAAAATAAAATTAAAACCTCAGATCCGGAAGATATACTTAAAGTAGTTAAATACTATAATTTGAAGTAAATCATTGAAACTCCTCGCAGCGGAGTTTGCGAGAAATCCCTGTCTGACCGCCAGGCAGGCGATTCCGTCAAGGACTTTTTTTTAGTGTTTTGTTCACTAATCCCGCGGCAGAGCCGACAGGGAATGCGCTCACAGGAATTCATAAACGTTTACAGGATAATTTTACCCAGCTTTTGTATTTTTATACCATGGAAATAATTTTTATTTTGGTTGAACCGTCAACCCCTGAAAATATCGGCGCAGTTGCCCGGGCAATTAAAACTATGGGATTTGGCAACCTCCGGCTTGTAAATCCGGCAGATTATTTAAGTGCCCCGTCACGTTGGATGGCTCACGCATCAAATGAAATACTGGAAAATGCCCGGGTTTTTAAAAGTTTTGAGGAAGCTGTTTCCGATTGCGATTTTATTATCGGAACCTCTGCAAAACAAAGGATCATTAAAAACGATTACCACCCTGTTTCGCTGCTGCCGGAAATCATCAGAAAAAAGGGAAATTCGGTTCAGAATGTTGCAATTGTTTTTGGCCGGGAAGATTCCGGGCTAAGGAATGAAGAACTTAAACAATGCGACCTGATAACCACAGTCCCGCTGAAAACTGAATTCCCTTCGTTAAACCTTGCCCAGGCAGTTATGATCTATGCTTATGAACTTTCAAAACTTACATTTAAAAATGATAAGTCATCTCCGGAATTAAATCAGGACGGATTAAAGATTCTGAAAGAAAAAATAACCGATATCCTGCTCGAAACAGGATTTAAAAAAGATTCGGCAATATTCCCAAGAATAATGGAGAGATTAATGCTTTTACAAGAAACCGACATCCATCTGTTGCATTCAGTATGCAATAATCTTCAAAAACATAAAAATTAATTTCACCGCATGCAACACATTTTTTTTGATTACGTCTTTAGTTCAACATTATAACAACTTTGGAAGGGCTTTATAAAAATATTCATCAGGACATTATTGACCGCTGCAGGCAGGGCGATAGTAAGGCACAATTTCAGTTGTATAAACTGTATTATAAATCGATGTTTAATGTAACGCTGCGAATAATTAATGATGAAACCGAAGCTGAGGATGTAATGCAGGAAGCTTTCCTGAAGGCACTTCAAAAAATAGAAACTTACCGCGGAGAAGTAAGTTTTGGAGCCTGGCTCAAAAAAATTGTTGTAAACCGTTCTTTGGATGTACTGAAAAAACGAAAAGTGGTTTTTGAAGAAATAAATGAACGAAAACACGATTCGGAAGACTTTAAAATGGACTCGAAAGAAGTAGATGTTGATAAAATCAAAAATGCTATAAACCAATTGCCCGATGGTTACCGGGTTGTTTTAAGCCTCTATTTGATTGAAGGTTACGACCACGAGGAAATCAGCCAGATACTCGGCATCAGCAATTCAGCTTCGAGGACACAATATATGAGAGCTAAAAATAAGTTAAGGGAGTATCTGAAAGAAGATGAAGTTTTCTCTTACAATTAAAAATGTAAACATGAAAAAAGAAAGGGACAATATTGAAAAAATTATACTTGAAAACCTGGAAAAGTTAAACGACAGGGAACCAATGGAAGGCCATTTAGCCCGTTTTGAAGAAAAACTCAAAAAACAAAACAGGAAAAACAGGCCGGGATTACGGATAGTTTTACGGGTAGCAGCTGCTGCAGTATTTATTTTCCTTGCTGTTAATCAGGCAATTATTTATTTATCGCCTGATAAAAAAGATACCATCACAACCCTGAGCCAGATATCTCCGGAATACAAAGAGGTAGAATTTTATTATACAAGTTCAATTGAGGAAGGATTAAACCAGTGGCAACAGTTTGACAATGCCGGATTACTTACGGAAGAAGACAAGTTGCTGATGAATGAAGAATTAAAAGATTTTGAAGTATTGTTAAATGACCTGAAGGAAGACCTGAATACACATCCTGATGACGAAAGAGTTATCAATGCTATGCTTGAATACTATCAGAATAAATTGAATATTATTAATCTTATAATATGTAAACTCGAAGAAGTAAAAAACTTAAAAGAAACAAATCATGAAATCGAAATTTAATTTTTTAATCGTACTTTTTACCTTCGCATTTTTCCTGACAGGAGCAGGAGCTGAAGAAACAAAAGAGTACAATGAATCGTGGCCTGCCAGTGAAGTTCAGTCACTGAGTATTTCCAATAAATTCGGAGAGGTCAGAATTAACAATAACGGGGGCAGTGAAGTTACCGTCGATGTATTAATTACCGTTAATGCCTCAACCCAAGTAAAGGCAAAACAAATGCTTGAACAGATAAAGGTTGATTTCCGCAAAAGCGGAGGCAGTGTGAGGGCGGTTACAAGTATCGATGATGATTTCAGGGGGCAAAAAGAATTCAGTATTGATTATACCGTAAATATCCCTTCTGATAAAAACCTGGAAATTTCAAATAAATTCGGGAATACCTTTGTAAACAAATTAAATGCAAACGGCAGTTTTTCGATCGAACACGGAGATTTTAATGCATTAACACTGAATGGGAAAAATGTAGATGATATGAAAATTGACCTTGCATTTGGCAAGGCTACCGTGGATGGACTTACATTTGGGAAACTGGATATTAAACATTCAACCGTTTTTATTGGTGAATCAACCGACCTGATAATAAATTCAAGCCATTCGGTTTTTAATATTGAAGAAGCAAATTCTGTTGAAGCCGACTCTAAATTTGATTCTTTCAGTTTTGAAGAAGTCGGGGAATTCAGGGGCTTGGCCCAGCATACCAACCTGAAAATTGAGGAACTGGGAAAAATTTTAAAAGTTGAATCGGGCTATGGAGCCATCAGTGCAGAAGAAGTTAAAAATGACTTTGAACTGATTGATGTAAAAAACAAATTTGGCTCAATTAAACTCGGCATCAGCGAAAGTGTTTCATACGACCTGAAAGCAAAATGTACACATTGCGACATTGATTTAGGGAGTGAATTTAAAGGCAATCGTATGTCAGATAATTTCACAAAAGAACTGGAAGGGAAAGTTGGTTCAGGTACTTCAACTGCAAAAGTGACAGTAGTCAGCGAATTTGGTGGTATCAAATTGCGCTGATCCAATATAATTCATTCACAATCAGGAAGCCATAAACTTATGTTTATGGCTTTTTCATTTCCATCCAATACTAATCAAACATTCAAATCATAAAATATTATCTCCTTCGTTATTTTTTTACATTTGTATAACTTGATGATGCAGGAAAACAAATTACATATTGTTTCTTTTGATGTCCCCTACCCCCCCGATTATGGTGGTGTTATCGATGTTTTTTATAAACTCAGGGGATTATCAGAAGTTGGTATAAAAATTTACCTCCATTGTTATCAGTATGGCAGGAATAAATCTCCTGAACTGGAAAAATTTTGCGAAAAGGTATTTTACTATCCGAGGAAAACAGGGATCAAATATGCTTTCAGCAAAAAACCTTATATTGTGGCAGGCAGAAAACACCCTGAACTGCTGAAAAATATCCTTCAGTTAAAAGCACCGGTTTTGTTTGAAGGATTGCATTCATGTTTTTTTATCGATCATCCGGAATTAAAAAACTACAGGAAAATACTAAGGGCACATAATATCGAACACGATTATTATTCCCAATTGACAAATTCGGAATCTTCTTTTTTTAAACGAACATATTTTAAAAGGGAAGCAATCAAATTGAAAAGATACGAGCGGGTTATCCAACATGCCGAATCGGTGATAAGCATTTCTCCATCTGACCAGGAATATTTTCAGAATATCCACCCAAATGCAAAATTTGTTCCTGCATTCCATGAATTTGATTCAGTTTGTTCCCTTCCGGGGAAAGGTGATTATTTTCTCTTCCATGGAAACCTGAGCGTACCTGAAAATATAAAATCAGTACATTATTTATTGGATGAAGTTTTTAAAGGATTAAAAATCAAACTGGTAATTGCAGGCAAAAACCCATCACGAAGTTTACTTTTAAAAAAATCGCATTCAGAAAAAACAAAGGTTTTTATAAATCCTTCGCCGCAAAAAATGGAAGAGCTGATAAAAAATGCCCAGGGTTGTATAATTCCTTCTTTTCAGGATACAGGATTAAAACTAAAACTTCTGGCATCGCTTTTTATCGGACGTTTCTGTATTACCAATTCTTATATGGTTAAAAATACCGGATTGGAAAAATTATGTATCATTGCAGATTCGTCTGAAAAGATGAAAGAACAGGTAAATAAATATAAGGGAGAAGAATTTACGGGGGAAATGATTGAACAAAGGTCATTAATATTAAATAATTCATTTTCAAACAAAAAAGGAATCTCTGCATTAATCAGGCAAATTTTCGCACAGAAATGAAAAATTTTCTACTTTATACAGCAATATTTATTAGCAGCATTTGTAATGCACAGAAATTAAAAATTGAGGTGGAATTACCCAAAGGTGCGGGGCAAAATGTAATCCTTGCCCATTATTATGCCAAACAAATTTTAATTAACGATACAATTTCACTTGATGAAAATGGCAAAGGAATTTTTAAAAATGATACATTGCTTCCACAGGGATTATATAAAATTTTCCTGAACAACGAAAACCACTTCGATTTTTTACTTTCCGAAGACCAGCAGTTTACCATTAAAAATTCTGATTTTTCGAATTCAAACATTAAAATTAAAGGAGCTGTTGAAAGTGAGGAATTTGTAAACTATATGAATTTCCTTTCCGGTCAGCAACAAAAAAGGCGGGATATTGAAGCCAAATTTGCAGATGCCTCGGAAGAAGAAAAACTGGGATACCAGGAAGAAATAGAACAGTTAACAAAGGAATTGCAAAAATGGTGGAAAGACAAATCCCTGGAATTCCCCGGTACATGGCTGGCTTCGTTCCTGATGGCAAATTATGTCCCTGTTCCTGAAAATATTCCGGAAGACATTCAAAATAACGATTCATTAAAACTACGTTTCGAATTTGACTTTCAGAAACAACATTTCTGGGATTATTTCGATGTAACCGACGAGCGTTTTTTAACTACCCCCCTGTTGCCTCCCAAACTGGAAACTTACTTTACAAAAGTATTGTTTCAGGTATATGACTCGGTTAGTGTTGGTGTTTTGGATTTGATTGAAAAAAGCCGTCCCAATAAATCGATGTTCCGGTATATAACTTCCTACTTTTTAAACGAAAGTATAAACAGCAAGATCATGGGGATGGATGCTTTGTTTGTGGATATTGCCAAAAAATATTATTTTTCGGGAGAAGCTTTCTGGGCTGATTCAACCACACTGTCAAAAATCCGTGAAAATGTAATTTTTGCCGAACATAACCTGATCGGGCAGACTGCTCCCGAACTGCTTCTGGAAAGTACCGATGGTGAAACATTTTACAGTTTACATCAAATTAATAAAAAAATTACCATTGTGCTGATTTATGAGCCCGGATGTTCGCATTGCCAGAAATTTGTTCCTGAATTATATCAGAAAGTATATCTTCCGTTCAGAGATAAAGGATTGGAAGTTTATGCTATCTATTCAATGGATAACCATAAGGAATGGGTAGATTTTATAAATAAAAATGAATTATTCGACTGGATTAATGTTTGGGACCAGTATAATAATACAGGTTTTAAAATTCTTTACGATGCAAGGGATACGCCGGGAATTTATATACTCGATAAAAATAAAAAAATCATCGCAAAAAAAACTACTGTTGACCAGACTAAAAGAATTGTGGAATTGGAACTTAATAATTAAACTGTTTTACTAAACATAAAATATAAATTTGCATAAATATTTATATTCATTAATTTACACCGCCAAATATTATAGAATATAAAATATGGATTTTTCGATTTGTCAAAAAGACATAGAAACAGCACAAAGGCGATGGGGAGACAACCTTGTCAGAATAGGTAAAATCTTTCGGGAAAACGGCGATTATAAAGAAGCTGTTATAAAATTTGTTGAAAAGTTTTATGCTTACGATTCAACCCAGGTTCTGTTCAAACCAACACTTGCAAGTTTATATCAATTCAGGTTAACAAAAGATAGTGCAATTTCATATTTTATGGGTGGCAATCCACAGTTTCCCAGAGATACCGGATTTGCTTTAAAGCCCTGGGAATTTGTCAGATTTGAAAATTCCGGTTTTATTTTTATGGAAAAATATTCAATTTCCATGGGTAACTACTTTTTTAAAGATTTGGATGGAAGAGAAGTAAAAGTAGAATATTCCATTGGTTATTTTCGTAATGAAGACGGTGATATAAAAATAAATCTTCATCACTCATCATTGCCTTATAATCCAAAACCGGTAAGTAAAACCTGATTTCAATCTTTACTTATCTGTTAATTAATTCTTTCTTTTTTAACCTCTTATTTAAATAATTTCTATAATAATAATCAGCAATTGTACAAATTACTAAATTCGCCGCGCTTTACGAAATTGTAAAGGTTACCAACAATTTTTTATCATGAAATTTAGAAACCTGAAGGGAGATATTTTTGGAGGAATAACAGCCGGTATAGTTGCATTACCACTTGCGCTGGCATTTGGGGTACAATCAGGTATGGGCGCCAGTTCCGGTTTGTATGGAGCACTTATTCTCGGGGCTCTTGCGGCAATATTTGGTGGTACAAGTTGCCAGGTCAGTGGCCCGACAGGCCCCATGACAGTTGTTTCAGCTGTTGTTGTTGCAGGAGCGGTGGCCAAATACGGAAATATTGAAAATGCCCTGGGTATTATTATTCTAACTTTCCTGTTAGCCGGTGTTTTTCAAATTGTATTCGGTTTATTAAAAATTGGAAAATATATAAAATATATTCCCTATCCGGTTTTATCTGGTTTTATGAGTGGTATTGGAGTTATTATAATAACACTCCAGTTATTCCCGGCAATTGGATTGTCTTCCCCAGGTAAAATTATTGATGTTGTAGTAAAATTACCTGAGGCAATTGAAAACATAAATAGAATTTCGATAATATCGGCAGCAATAACCATTATTATAATTTACATCGTCCCGAAAATTACGAAAGTAATTCCAGGTACATTGGTGGCTTTGATTCTGGTTTCAACAGCCAGTTACATATTTAAATGGAACACTCCTTTAATCGGTGAAATATCAAGTGGTTTCCCAACTTTAAAAATATCAGCTTTATCGGCATTTAATATCACTGATTTACGTTTTATTTTTGTCCCGGCAATAACCCTGGCGGGATTGGGAACCATCGATTCGTTGCTGACATCAGTCGTTGCTGATAATATTACAAGAACCAAACATAACAGCAATAAAGAACTGATAGGCCAGGGGATCGGGAATTTTGTAGCATCACTTTTTGGAGGAATTCCGGGAGCCGGCGCTACTATGCGTACGGTTGTAAATATAAAATCAGGCGGTAAAACAAAATTATCGGGAGTTATACATTCTCTGCTTCTGTTACTGATTATTCTGGGGCTTGGCAAGTATGTTTCCTACATACCTTTATCGGCGCTTGCAGGAGTACTAATTACAGTTGGAATAGGGATAATAGATACCAAAGGATTAAAAAACCTGTTCAAAATTCCAAAATCGGATGCTTTGATTTTAATTATTGTTTTAATACTAACCGTCTTTGTTGACCTGTTACAGGCCGTGGGTATCGGTATGGTGATTGCTTCGTTAATTTTTATGCGAAAAGCAAGCAATATGGTTGAAGCAAGCACTTCGTTAACCAGGGTTGAAAAGGAAGATAAAGAAATAGCATGGGAAGATGAAGCTGATTTATCAATCGATAAATATGAAAGTATTTACATAAAAAGGTTTGACGGACCCATGTTTTTTGGGATTGCATCTAAAATTCTTGAAAGAATAAATATTATACCTGAAAACGCAAAAGTTATAATTTTCAGGATGAAACGTGTTCCGTATATTGATCAGTCAGGGCTATATGCTTTGGAAGAAGTTATTAAAGAAATGCAAAAAATGGGAATTATTGTTGTTATGACAAGAATCCAGCCGCAACCCATGTATCTATTCAGGAAAAACAGGTTGATCCCTGATATCATACCCGAAAAATATATTTTTGAAAATATTGAAGATTGTGCCAAATGGCTAAAACAGCAAAGTGATTTTTTATAATTTA
>JAFGGF010000361.1 GCA_016930735.1 Prolixibacteraceae bacterium | reverse complement strand
TATCTGGAAAGACCTTGTTGAGGAGGGATTAGCTGACGCTTCAAAACTTCGGACACGTGAGATTGATAATAACTACTGGGAACTGGGCCTGGGCCTTCAGTTTAATTTATCTGAAAAATTTGCCATCAGTGTTGGTGGTTTAAGGTCTCAGACCGGAGTTGCCGACAGTTATCAAAGCGATTTCAGCTATAGCAATTCTTCTACTTCTCTGGGAGGTGGAATTCAATGGAAAGTTACTGACAAGCTGACTCTTGATGCCGGATTCCTGAATACTTTCTATGAAGATGCTGAACTTACTTTTGATTTCCCTGAAGTTTCAATCGGAAGTTACAAAGAAGTACTGGGTAAAACAACCATTGACTTCGCCTTCGGTATTAGTTATTCAATTTTCTAATAACAATATTAATTCTGAAAGAACCGTTCCTTTTTCCGGGAACGGTTCTTTTATTTATAAGAAATTCAGAATATGAAACACTTCAAATTTTCAATAATTCTTTTATGTCTTTTTTCACAGACAACATTATATGCTCAAACAGTTGGGCCAAAAAACGGAAAGCTTATTATTGTTGGTGGTGGGGATACAGAAGAAATTATTCCTTATTTTCTAGTACAGGCAGGTGGTGCTGATGCTAAAATAGTGGTTATTCCAACTGCAGGTGGTGCTGATAGTTACGATTATAGTTTTGATTTTATAAATTACCTTAAGGAGGTGGGAGCAAATAATGTAAAACTGGTTCATACTTATAATCAGAAAGAAGCAGATACCGAAAATTTTGTAAAGCCTATTCAGGAAGCAACCGCGGTGTGGTTTACAGGTGGCAGGCAATGGCGCCTGGTTGATGCATATGCCGGCACCAAAGTAGTTGATGAATTATGGAATTTACTCGACAGAGGTGGAGTTATTGGTGGCTCATCAGCCGGAGCAACTATACAGGGATCGTACCTGGCAAGAGGTGATTCAGAAACAAATACAATTATGATGGGTGACCATGAAGAAGGATTTGGATTTGTAAAAAATGTCGCTATCGATCAGCATTTGCTGGCACGGAACCGGATGTTCGATATGTTTGAAATACTGGAATCCCGCCCAGAGTTATTGGGATTAGGCATAGACGAAAGCACGGCAGTTGTTGTTTCAAAAGATACAATTGAAGTGATCGGGAAAAGTTATGTGGCTGTTTATGACGGAACTTTTTATAAAAGAGATACAGGAGAACTGGAAGTTCTTCCCGATAATACAAAACGTTTCTTTTTTATGCGCAAAGGAGATAGATACGACCTGAAAAACAGACGGCTAATCATTCCTGAAAGAAGATGATTATTTTTTCCACTTAAACGTTTTATTATCAATGGCACGCTGAATGGCAAGTATTCCATCCAGGTGGTCGTATTCATGCTGAATAAGTTCTGATAAATCATCAGTTAATTCCCATATTTGTTCTTCCCACTGTAAATCCAGAAATTTTACAGAAACCGACTTGTGCCTTTTAACTTTAACCAATAAATTCGGAAAACTCATACAATCATCCCACAATTCAATCATTTCATCACTAAATGAGTTTATTACAGGATTTATTAAAGCAACCGGCTTATCAATATTCAGGCAGATAATCCTTTTAAACAAACCGATCTGAGGAGCAGCAATAGCTCTGCCTGAACCATATTTATTCCGAAAATCTGCAATTGTATCAAACATCAGGTTTATTTGTGGAATAAAATCTGAAAGTTCTTCTCTTAAAACCGGTTCACTTTTATCATAAAGCCTTTTTTCTCCCAACAGTAAAATATCACTAATTGCCATACTGCTAAAATATAAAAATCTTAATAGAAAAAAAGACAGCACTTCCCAAACAGAAAATGCTATCCATATTATAAACTAAAACCTACTGAATTTTACCAGTTATAATCAAAAGTCTCGTGATATACTTCGTTATTCGTTAATAATGCATTAACTGTAAAAGTTTTTGCTCCTTCCTCTTTAAGTGGTGATAAATCAAAACGGAATTCTCTTGTAATCAATGCTTCACACATGTCGCCATGGCTGTTGTGCCTGATTTCAAAAGTGGGTGGAGGCAAAGGTGGTGTGGCACACCAGGGATGCATCCGTGCCAGGTCGATATCATGTTCTTCACATCCTCCGGAATATGAGAGTTTTATATGAAGGCAATCACCGTCGATATTAACACTGTGAATATAAACCGGATCGCGTGCAAGGCTATCATAATTACTAAAATATAAATCTACATAGGGCGCACATCCCAACTGCTCAATACGGTTAATTTCACATGCAATTCCCTTTTCACAAAGCATAATTACATCAGGCATTTCAGTATATTCAACCCATACTTTTTGACCCTGTGCAAATTCAAAACCTTCTGGATAATTAATGGGAATAATATTATTACCATCATCCAATTCAACAACAAAACCGCAGTTTCCCGATCCGGAGTAATCAATTACAGTACCGGTTTGTTGCAGAAAAACAGTATCATTATTTTCCTGGCATCCCCAGATTATGAAAAAAAGAAATACAACGAATAAAACTTTTGTCTTCATGGCTGATTCTTTATCCGATATTTTAGTAACGTAAAAAAATCAATTTTCATATACCGGTTCAGTAACTTCTCCAATAAAAATAATTGCACCTGTGTCTTTTTCGGTAATTGCATATACAAAGGGTTTATCAACATAAAAGTTGGTACCGCTGCTGCCACCTGCTGATGTAGCTTCAAAACCAATCGCTGTAACAGCAGCTGCTTCGGTGCCGTTCTCATTTACATCGATAAAAGTTTTATGGATAACATAACTTATATAAATAAAAATATCGGAAATACTGGAAAAATCAGCTTCTGAATCAGAAAATGCCTTGACCATTCCCATTTCTTTTAAAACATCGTTCAATTCCATTTCAAAACGATATTTAAACCTTGGCATGGTAATATTTACATGACCAATCCCCTTAAAATCATTCATCCAGTTTTTCCAGTTTTCTTTTGATAAATTATCAATAACATCATCTGAATTGTTTTCATCCTTTGGTAAAAAAACAACCATACTGTATTGCCCGTTCCCGTATGGCAACCTAACAGCGCTGAATAAATCATTTGTCATATATGCAACTGAATCTTCCTTGTGCATCATCGGGACAGAAATTTCAGTACCATTATTTCTCCGAAAACTTCGTTCATGGGTTTTATCTTCATCAAACTCGGTGGTCCAGATCCCGTTAAAATAAATAGCATTTAACAAAACCATTACTGCCTGCGGATCCAGTTGTTCAATTATTTTATCAATTTTATCATTTGTTTTATCAGCCACCCAGTTGTTAATGGTTGACAATGCATCAGTTGAACCAAAATCAAGCTTTGCCACTTCGGCATCATAAACATTTTTGTTGGTATTAATAAAATTGCTTTTAACCGAAAAAGTCTTTTCATAGAAGATGGCATTTGCGAGTTGAAAAACTACATCCGGGTCAAGCGACTGAAGGGCATTAATAAGGTATTCATAAGAAGCATTGATTTCGTCGGTGGTTAATCCCAAGACCTTTAAAGCCTGTTCCATTTCTGTTTTGGTGTCGCCTTCTGCACCATTATAAGCCATGACTAAAGCTACAGAAACACTCAAAGGAGAAATCATCAGGTTTTTTTCTTCTTTTGCAGCATTTATCAACTGAAATAACTCAAGCCCAAATTCATTATCTGCTTCAATTAACTGAGCTGATTTTTCATCCAACTCAATTTTTTTGATTTCTTTTGGCGAATCTCCGTCCAGGTTGCACGAAACAAATAAAATAAGGCTTAAAATTAAAATTGAGATTATTTTTTTCATGGCAATTAATTTTAGTTTTCCTTTCAGATGTTAATTTTTCAGTAAAGGTTGCGTTTATCCTTTTCCATAACGCAACCAATTTTAAAAGTCTTCCATCTAAACAGTAATTTTGGTAAAATATAAAGGTAAGATGTAAAGAATGATTGAAAAAGCCATTATAGTTAAGGATCGTTAAATAAAATAACGGGGCAAATAATTATCCTTAATTTTATACGATCAATTGCAGAGCCAGAAGTTTGGAAGACCTAAGAAAAATAGTTGAAGATTGTGCATCCGGAAATTCAAAGGCACAGGAAACATTATATAATATGTTTGCTCCGAAAATGTATGGTGTGTGCCTTCGTTACGCAAAAGACCGGGAAGAAGCAGAAGATAACCTTCAGGATGGGTTTGTGAAGGTATTTACAAATATTAAAAAATTCAGGAACGAGGGTTCTTTGGAAGGCTGGGTTCGCAGAATTATGGTAAATGTATCGCTCGAAAAATTCAGGAAACAGAATTTATTATACCCGGTAGAAGATATCGGCAAATATGATTCACAAAAATTCTCAGATGAGATAATAGAACAAATCTCAGCTGATGAACTCCTGAAAGTGATTCAGCAATTAACGCCCCGGTATAAAATGGTTTTTAACCTTTATGTTTTCGAAGGGATGAACCATAAAGAAATAAGTGAAAAAATGGGGATAAGTATGGGCACTTCAAAATCGAACCTGGCACGGGCCAGAGATATTTTAAAACGTAAAGTAGTAGAACTTTACTCTGATGTTAAAACAAATTCGAATTATTCGGCATGAATAAAAAAGAACAAATACCGGATAAAATTTTCAGGGAGAAACTGGAAGGATTAACAGTTCCACCTCCGCCTGACACATTTCAGAAAATTCAGGCACGCCTGAAAATTAAAAAAAGGAAAGTTGCAATTATTTGGTACAGGTCGATAGCTGCAGCCGCAATTATTGTATTTGCGCTGACAGCAGGTTGGTTTTTTAATAATGAAAATAAGGTAATACCTCCTGAAATAAATACTATTTCTGAAATACAGGAAACAAAACCTCAAAAGCCTGAAAACAGGGTTGAAGAAAGAAATGAAATTGTAATTTCGGAAACAATTAATAATGAACGGTTAATTGCTGAAGCATCTCAAAATGAAAATTCAGACATCCTGAAAACAGAAAATACAATTTCCATCATGGACGAATATGTTATAACTGAAAAAACTCCGGTTAGAAACGAAAGCCATTTAAACTTACTTAAAAGGATCAATGTATTTTTAAAATCAATAAAACCGGCTGATGTTCCTGATTTGGTTCAGCCTCAAAATAATTATCCTTCTTTTCATACATACGAAAACGAACTAATTGCTTTAAACTCAGCAAATACAGTAAATAAGATTGAAAACAAATGGAAAGTTGGCTTCAGTATTTCGCCAGGCTATTCTTCACAAAACTCAAGTCATTCTGAAGTTTACAGTAAAAATATGACTTATTCAAATAAAGAGGGAACCTCTGATATTAACGGGGGATTTTCGGTTGAATACAAAGCTGCAAAACGCCTTAGTATTGAAAGCGGGATTTATTATTCTCAAAACGGGCAACAATCAGGAAACTCCCCTCTGTTTTTCAATGATCAGTTTTTTGCATCTTCAGAAAAAGAATCAGCGGTCGATTATTTTAATACTCCTGTTGAAATTAGCGACGGCAAAATGCTGATGAACAGCACAGCGGGCATCATAGTTTTTGATGGAACTCCTGAAAATGCTGAGCTTTCGGCTAACTTCGACAGAAATGGAGGTTATTCAAACGCTTTACTAACTGAAAGTGAATTTTCTCAGGTGTTTGATTTTATTGAAATTCCGGTTTTGCTAAAGTACAATATAATTGATAAAAAAATTGCCGTTGACCTGATTGGTGGTTTAAGTGCTAACTGGGTTGTTGGGAACAATGCCTATATCGGCGAAGGTTCAGACAGAGAATATATAGGGAAAACTTCAGATATATCTGCTTTGAATTATTCAGGCACTTTTGGTTTTGGTGTTGACTATGCGCTCAGTAAAAAGCTGTCAGTTTCGGTTGAACCCAGGTTCAACTATTTCCTGAATTCAATCAATAAAAGCTCTGCGGTTAATTACAAACCATACCGAATGGGAATTTATACCGGGATCAATTACAATTTCTAATTTTACATTAAGCCCGAAAAAAAGACAGCATTCATGATCATTTTGTTGGTTCCAAGCCAGTATCCCCTGAAATTCATGTCTTCATAAAAACAAATTGCGGTTCCTCTTCCCGTATTATTTATAGATACTACCGGTGATCCTTTAATGCGTTCGATATTCTGCTTTGAAGCATACCCGCTTAACAAAGGCGATTCTGTAAATTGAACCGGTTCAGCATATGGTTTTTTCAGGCTCTCAGCAACGGTTGTCCCGGTTTTAAAAACAGCTATATTGTTCCGATAATATCCATAACATAACGGATGTGTTATATCCATTTCAGCATTAAAAATTGCTCCTGCAATCAGGTTTTTAGCCCTTTCCGACTGACTGTCTGCAAATTTTCCGGAGGCAGTTGAATCTCTGTCTGCTGCCGGCTTAAACTTAACATTTCCAAGCCCAAGCGATGAAGAAAACCTTGCGGCTTCCCCAAAGGTTATTAATGTATTGCCCTTTTGCACCCAGGCTTTTATAGCTTCTTTATCCGATTCATTAAAGGTCTGGTAAGAACCTGATGGAAGAATAACGGTGTTGAATTCAGATAAAATGTTAACATTCAAATCATTTACATCGACAAGGCAAACCGGTATTTTGTATTTAATATCAAATAAATGCCACAGTTCACCTGCCTCCCGGCTGTTTACACCTTTACCAACCAGCATTAATATTTCAGGTTTATTTATTTTATAAAAATCATTACTGCCAAAATCAATTCCTTCCTGAGTTAATCCCGATTGAACCGGATAAAAATCGATCCCGGTTTGATATGCAACCTCACTGATTATTTTATATACCTTATCTTCAGTAAGTTTTTGTTCTGCAACGGGAATCAAAACCGCACCGTATGAAAATTTCTTATTTTGTCCTTTTACATTACATGTAAATTTATTTGAAGCAACTTTTGTGTAAATACCTTCATTCAGAAGAGAATACATTGCCTCAGGGGCAGAATATTCGTTCCAATCAAAAACATATGCATAAAAACTTATACCACCTGTAATTTCCCCTGATTTTTCTAAAAGGTTTTCAATTGGTTGTTCCGAAATAAATGCCAGTTCTTTAGTTCCTGCAGATGCATAAGGAATATCAAATGCCAATGGAATTGTCCAGGTAGAAACATCGTAAAAAGTTGTATCGCTAAAACTGGTCACAGTCTCAAAAAAAGATTTGATAAGCCTGTACTGTTTTTGTTTTAACCGAACAGCAAAAGAATTTTCCGGAGTATAATCAATTCCATCCGTACTAAATTGTTTAATTAGGGGATAAACCTGAATCTGGTGCCTTTTTAAAAATCCTGCCAGTTTTAATGTTTTCTCCCTATCCTGTTCGTCACCGAATAAATAAGCTTTCACCGGATCTTTATCCGCTTGGATTAAAGCATCTTTATAAAAATCTTTCTGCATATTAAGCAGGTCATTTTTTAAATTGGTTGCAGAAGCTAAAGTTGATAAAGTTGCATTAAACTGATTCCTGATAGCAAAAGCAAATTTTTTATTTCCTGAAGGAGTTTCCCTGATTCTGCCCCTGAAACCGGCCTGTTCAAACAGGATTCCGATACTTCCGTTTATATCAGGGTAAGAAGAACCTTTTCCTATATAGTAATCATCAAAATTCTCTTCCGAGAAATAATACGATCCGATACTGTCAAGGAAATGAGCATGATATTTAGCAATTTCAGCAGTCAACTCAAAATTTTTCTCAGGTGTGAGCGGATTATTCCTGCTGGGCACTCCCGGCTGAAAAAAGAAGCTTGAAGTATTTCCCATTTCATGATGGTCGGTAACGACATTAGGTTTCCATTCGTGAAATTTTTCAACCCTTCCCCTGCTTTCGGGATGAACCAAAAGAATATAATCGCGGTTGAGGTCGAACCAGTAATGATTGGTCCTTCCTCCCGGCCAAACTTCAGAAAACTGGCGTGACCCGGAGTTTGACATATCAACAGAACTTTGATGCATATTTGCCCATGTGCTGTGGCGGGTAAATCCATCCGGATTTAAACAGGGATCAACCAGGATAATCGTGTTATTAAGTAGTTTATCAATTTTTTTGCCCTGTGCTGCCGCCAGGTAATAAACAGTTAAAACAGACGAATTGGCTGCACTCGATTCATTCCCATGAACACTGTATCCAAGATTTACTACCAAAGGAACATCTTTATCAACGATCTCAGAACCCGGTTCGGAAAATTCATTGTGTAATTTTTTCAACTGTTCCAGATTTTTCAAATTATTTTCTGAAGTAAAAATCATATGAATTAGAGGCCTGTTTTCATAAGAACGTGCATATTCCTGAATGACAGCCCTGTCGGACAACCTATCAATCTCATGTAAATACGAAAGTATCTGATCGTGAGTTAAATGCCACTCTCCCATTTCCTGATTAAAAAACTGCTCCGGTGTTGGAATATCCGGATTATAATTTACATCAACAGGTAAAAAATAGTCCATCTTTTCCTGTGAATTTACAATTACATATAAAAATAAGAGGGAAACAAAAAGGGCAAATCTTTTCATAATCTACTTGAATTGAAAAAACAACTATATTGATAATTTCCCGAAGATTGAAAAAAAAAATTATTGTTCAAATTAAAATTGCACCAAATACTGATTTTAAACCAAATTACACTAAAACAGTCTAATCTGTCTGTATAACACATTAAAATCAATAATCAATTTACAGCAAGATATAACTTTATGGTCTCCATATTAAAAGGATTTTTAAAAATCATTAAAAAAGAAATCTTTAGTTGAAATAATTAATTTTATCGATACATAATTTATACTTTTAAACCGGCAACCTAATTAAGATTTAAACATTATACTTTTGAAAAATCAAGGTATTTTTTTCGTTTTCAGAAAAGCAATATTTTCAATAATAATACTGATTTTCGTAACAAAGTCATTTTCTCAGGATATTGACAGTATTAAAATTTCAGGAAATTATGAAAACTTTCCTTTAACCAATTTTTTTGAATCTGTTAAAGAAAAATTTGATGTACGTTTTTTTTATCAAAACGAATGGATTGAAAATTTAAAAGTAAATCAAAGATTTAATGAGACTCCTCTTTACCAGGCTCTGGTTCGTATTTTTAATAACACAGGCTATTCCTTTGAAGTATTTCAGAAAGATGTAATTCTGATTTCACCTTCACAAGGCTATGGTTTAGTTAATCCGGATATTGAAGGAATAATGACTGTAATTGGTGATCCGCTGAATATTGGACGTTATAAAACGGCAATACTTTCAGGTAAAATCAGAAATGGCAAAAACGGTGAGCCCCTAGTAGGAGCAGTGCTTTATGTGCCGAAACTGGAAAAAGGTACATCATCCGATTCAAATGGTAATTTTAAAATTGAATTGCCACCCGATGAATATAACCTGCAACTATCATTTATGGGTTTTGAACAGAATAACCGAAGAATCAGGCTAATCGAATCAGGCAATATCGACCTCGAATTATTTGAAGAATCACAAAGCATAGGTGAGGTTACAGTAACCGGTGAAGGACAAAATATTTCAAGGACCCAGATGAGTATGGTTAAAGTCGATTCGAAAGTTTTAAAGGAATTGCCGGTTTTAATGGGTGAAGCTGATGTTATAAAAAGCCTGACAATGATGGCTGGTGTCCAAACTGTAAGTGAACTGGCATCGGGATTTAATGTCCGTGGCGGCAGTACCGACCAAAACCTTATTCTGGTTAATGGCTCTCCGGTTTTTAATCCGTCACATCTGTTTGGTTTCTTTTCGATGCTGAATCCTGATGTGATTAACGATGTCAAATTATACAAGGGAGGAATGCCGGCAAAATTCGGTGAAAGGGTTTCATCGGTTATGGAAGTGGATATTAAAGAAGGAAACGATGAAACAATTCTGTTTTACGGCGGTATCGGATTACTGAATTCCAGGCTAACCCTGGACGGACCTCTTTCTAAAAACAAAAAATTAAAAGTATTAGTTGGAGGCAGGACCTCTTACTCCGATTGGATCCTGAAAAAAATTCCCGATTCTGAATTATCAGAGAGTGTGACAAATTTTTACGACATCAGTGGAAAGATCAGCTATAATTTTGACCTGCATAACAAACTGAACCTGATGATTTATTCAAGCAACGATGAATTCAGTACAAGTTCGCAATCCATTACGGAATACGGGAATTTATTAGCCAACCTGATGGTCCGTAACAGGTGGGGCGATAAACTCAACGGTGAACTGAACCTTTCATTCAGTAGCTATAAATCAAGGCTAACTGACCTGGCTAATGATAAAACTTTTGAATCGTTTTTCCTCGACAATCAACTGAACTATACCTCCGGAAAATACCATTTTAGCTGGCACCCGCATGAACTGCATAATGTAAGCTTTGGTTGGAATTTAATTCACTACAGTTTAAATCCGGGAAAAATTATTCCTGCTGCCAAGGAAACAGTTATAAATGGCAGCGAATTACAACAGGAAAAAGCTGTTGAATATGCCGGGTATTTATCTGACGAATTTATGCTTTCACCCAGTGTAACTTTTAACCTTGGATTACGGGTAAGCGGCTTTTTAAATATTGGCCCAAAAACGGTTTATTTTTATAACGAAGACATGCCTAAAAGTCCGGAATCGGTAATAGATTCCATGACCTATGGAAAAAACAAGGTTGCAAAATCTTTTATCGGGCTTGAACCACGGTTTTCAATAAATGTATCGCTTACTGATGAATATGCTTTAAAACTGAGTTACCAGCGGACCAGGCAGTATATTGGGCAGATAAGTAATAATGCTGTTATATCACCCACTGAAACGTGGAAAATGAGTGATTATTATCTTAATCCGCTTATCAGCGACCAGCTTGCTTTGGGAATAGATGGTGGAATTAAAAACAAATTTCATTTTACCGGAGAAGTATTTTTTAAAAAACTTCAAAATCTGATTGAATATAAAAATGGTGCAGAGATTGTCATGAATCCTCATCTTGAAACAGAATTAATCCCTTCTGACGGTTTTGCTTACGGAATTGAACTTTCAACAAGTAAAACCACCGGCAGGCTTACCGGAATGGTGAATTATATGTTTTCAAGAACTATGAAAAAAACCGATAATTATTTTCCTGAAGAACAAATCAATTTAGGCGATTGGTACCCGTCAATTTACGACAAACCTCACGACCTCTCAGTAACTGCCACATACCATATCAGCAGGAGGTGGAGGCTTTCCGGGAATTTTATTTATATTTCAGGCAGGCC
>JAFGGF010000360.1 GCA_016930735.1 Prolixibacteraceae bacterium | reverse complement strand
CAATAAGTTCGTTATATTACAGGTAATTATTATATTTGCACCGCTTTTTTAAGACGGCAGTATTAATATGCATGCTGTTTGCCCCGATAGCTATCGGGGAGAGCTGAGTACCATAATTAATAACTAAAATTTGTAAAATGAAATCAGTACTGATTAAAGGAAAAAAAAGAGAAGCTGTAGGTAAAAAGAGTTCCAAACTGTTAAGAACCCAGGGGAATGTTCCTTGTGTTTTATACGGAGGCGAAGAACCATTGCATTTCCATGCTGAATTTAATGAATTCAGAAAAGTGGTTTATACCCCGAATACATTTTTAATTGATCTTGATATAGAAGGAACTACATATAAGGCAATCGTTCAGGATACACAATGGCATCCGGTTGAAGAATTATTATTACATGTTGATTTTCTGTTGGTTAAGGAAGATAAACCTGTAAAAATTGATGTGCCGGTTGTAACAGTTGGATTAGCAAAAGGTATCAAAGCGGGGGGTAAGTTAATTTCAAACCTTCGTAAGCTGAAAGTAAAAGCGCTGGCTAAGGATTTACCTGACACAATTGAAATTGATGTTAAAAATCTGGCAATCGGGCAAAATATTAAAGTTAGTGACCTTAATATTGAAAACCTGGAATTTCTTGATACTAAAACCAATGTTATTGTTGGTGTAGCTATTACCAGGGCTGCTAAATCAGCTGCAGGTAGTATGGCAAGTGAAGAGGAAGAAGCTGAAGAACCTGAAGCAGGTGAAGGTGGAGAAGAAACCTCGGAAGCTACTGAATAGAGAACTAAAAACAGAAAAGTTTGAAATACCTTATTGCCGGTTTAGGCAACATAGGAAAAGAATACGAAAATACACGCCATAATATTGGCTTCAGGATATTGGATGCATTGGCAGATGCATCCAATATTTCTTTTAGCGACAGGCGTTATGGTTTTATTGGTGAATATAAATTCAAATCGAGGATATTTATCCTTTTACGGCCAACAACTTATATGAACCTTAGCGGAAGGGCTGTAAATTACTGGCTGCAAAAAGAAAAAATTCCGGTTGAAAACCTGTTGGTACTGGTTGATGATATTGCATTACCTTTCGGAACCATACGTGTCAGGGCAAAAGGCAGCGACGGAGGGCACAACGGATTAAAAAGTATCACTCAGAATTTAGGACGAAACGATTATGCTCGTTTGCGGTTTGGAATAGGAGATAATTTTCACCCCGGTTTTCAGGTCGATTATGTATTGAGCGATTGGGACAAAGAGGAAGAAAAAGAACTTCCACCCTTAATTGATAATTGTATTGAAATAATTCAAAGTTTCGGAACTATTGGAATTGAACGTACCATGAATACATATAATACAAAAAAGTAATCGTGGAAAAGGAAATACGGATTGATAAATGGTTATGGGCTGTACGGGTATATAAAACACGTAGCCAGGCAACTGAAGCCTGCCGGAAAGGCCATGTTTCAATTGGAGCATTGCCAGTAAAACCTTCGAGGATTATCAAGGAAAATGAAATTGTAGAGGTCAGGAAAACCCCGATTGTCAGAAGTTACAGGGTTGTAGGGCTGGCAGAAAAAAGAATGTCTGCAAAACTGGCTGAAAAATATATAACAGATATCACTCCGCCTGAACAACTGGAAATTATGGAAATGCAAAAAAATATGTCGTGGTTTAACCGGCAGAAAGGTACAGGCAGGCCAACCAAAAAGGACCGCAGGGAAATCGACGACTTTTTTAATGTTTAAAATGGAAATTATGTTTGTTGCCCGGAAAAAGAGGAAAGAAAATATTGCAGAATATATTTTGTATATGTTTCAGGTTGAAGATCTGATCAGGGCATTTAAATTCGATATGAAGCTGATTGAAGAACAATTGGTTTCACGTTATGATGTTGATGATAACCAGTATGATGAAATAGTTGGCTGGTATGCCAACCTGGTTGCAATGATGATAAAGGAAGGTGCTGCTGATGCCGGTCATATGCAGTTTTTAACAAACCTCATAAACGACCTGAATGAATTTCATTTAAAGGTAATTAAAGAACAGGCTTCACCAGAGTATATAGGTTTTTTCAATAGTAATATCGGGTTGATAAATGAATTCAGGCTAAAAGGGAATGCATCGGCAAATGATGTTGAAATATGCCTGAACGGTATTTATGGTTACCTTTTGTTAAAGATCCAGAACAAAGATATTTCTGAAGGTACCGAACAGGCTGTTAAACAATTTGGCAAGCTTATGGGATTGCTTTCGGCCATGTATAAGAAATACGAAGAAGGAGACTTCGAACTTTAGCCTTTGAAAAACCGGTTTGACTCTTCTGTTGCCGGAATCCTGCATGTTTTTCTTTTCCCAAACCATTTATACCTGTTTTTTGCAATCCACCTGTAAATCCTGTCTCTGATTCCCTTTGGGACGATTTTAAATAAAACCGGAATATTCCATGGAAATCCGAGAAGTCCGGCAATTTTTAATCCGGCATCCGATTCGATATAAATTTCATTATTATAAATCAGGATTACTGTGTCAACTTTACCGGCATTTATCTGCTTTACAGTTTCAAACAGTTTGTTGGATAAAAATTCAAAAAGTAACTCCTTAACTACATCAGATTGAAGTGCAGCAAACCTGAACAATTTTTTTTTATCATGTCTGATAATAAAATTGACCGTGGCATTACACAGGTTACAATATCCATCGAAAAGAATTACCGGCTGCATATATTTTTAACAGGGATGTAAAAAAAATGTTTGGAGTTTATTGTCCATTGTGCAGATTGAAATACTGCTTCCTTCATAACAATGTAGGATAATCCTGAAAAATTCCGAAAATTTATCAATTCAGAGGCAAAATAAGAAGTTATACTTCTGGCTTCTGACTCCGGACTTCTGACTAATTTCTATTTATTTGTCTGAAAATCTTTTATTAATCCAATGGTCAGCCAATTTGCAAGTGCCTGGCGGTTATTGGTCTCAATAAACCTTTTCTGGTCGCGGTAATGGTTGATATTTCCCAGTTCGATATAAACTGCCGGTGGGTAAGTATTCCGAACCATATAGAGGTTTCTTGTGGATACTGTTCCGTGGTAACCTCTGCCGGGCTGGTTCTCATTGTATTTTTGATCAAAAGTCTGCTGCAATATTTTTGCTGCTTTTAATCCCGTATTACTCCGTTTATCGTAATAGTAAAACACGTCTATGTTTTCACCTTTTCCACGTGAATCAACATGAATAGCAATCATTCGCTGGAATTTACCTTTATTTTTAAGATACAGATTATTTACAGCATCTTTACGCTGCCTGAGCCTTGCCATCTGGTTAAGTGGGATGGCAGAATTTGGATAACATATTTCATCTTTATCAGGTTTCAGGAATTGTTCATCCCTGATTCCATCATTCGGGTCACGGGTAATCATATAAACACTTGCGCCCTTTTCAATCAGGTTTTTTGCCAGACGCAATGTCACATCGTAAGCATACTCATCCTCACATAATGTATAGTTGCCGTATTTTCCCATAGCTCCCGGATCAGGGCCACCATGGCCTGCTACCAGGTAATATATGGCCCCACTTAATTCATCCGATGAAATAGTTACATCCTTGTATTTTTCACCGAAAATTTCATAGGTTCTGATGTTTGAACCATCAGATTTTATTTCTGTGTTTGTATTTTCTTCAGGCTTAACCGGGATTTTGTACATCACTCCTGAATATAAAGAATTGTCTTTTCCAAGTGATGATTTGTTCATGGCAATAAATTCATACACATATTCCGAAGGTTGTAATCCATACCGCCTCAACAAAACAAAAATTCCATCCCCCTTCTTAGCTTCAACCATCCGGTAATTTTCCTGAGACCGGGTGGAAATTGCCAGAAGGATAATAAATAATGTTAAAATAATGCCTCTGTATTTTTTTATGTGTAAGTTTGAGAAATTCATCTCGTCCAATCATTAAAATTGTTACTTAAACGAGATAATATTAAAAAGATTTTTAATTATTTTTTGTCGATGCGGAAATTAGTTTTTTACAACCTGTTGTTAATAATCGTTTTGGCAACGTTTTCATGTGCACAAAACTACCATATTACTGACGTTACTTTTAAAAATAATCCGGTTGATGAAAACCTTGCCCCGAATGATCAGGATTTAATCCAATTGTATGAGCCTTATAAAAAGGACCTCGATAAAGATATGGCAAAGGTTACAGGCATTTCAGGAGAATTACTTGAAAAAAATAAACCTGAAAGCGGGCTTACAAATTTTCTCGCTGATTTGCTCCTTGAAGAAGGAAATAAGTTTCTGGTCGGTGAAAACCATAAAGCCGATGTTTCCTATTTTAATTACGGTGGAATCCGCACTTTCCTTCCGGAAGGGGAAATAACTGTCCGTAATATTTATGAATTGATGCCTTTTGAAAATGAAATGGTTTTTTTAAAGCTGAAAGGTTCGGATATGAAATTGTTTTTAGACAACATTGCGGAAGGTGGTGGCGACAGTGTTGGTGGCATAAGGTTTAAAATAAAAAACGGCCGGGCTGAAAATGTTATTATTGACGGGGCTGCTTTTAATCCCGATTCAGTATACTGGCTGGTTACCAACGATTATATTGCAGGTGGAGGTGATGGCATGGAAATGTTAAAGAATACAGTTGATTATGTTTCAAGTGGAAAGTTGATCCGTGATGTAATTATCGAACACATAGAAGGTTTGTTTGAACAGGGAATTATAATTTCACCTGAAACCGATGGGAGGATCAGTTATGATGAATAGGAGAGTATTTTTAAGAAATGTATTTGCAGGTTCGGCAGGACTTTATTTTGGAGCAAAACCATTAAATATTCTTGCAGGGAATAACAGCAGGATTGTAACCATTTTACATACGAACGATATTCATTGCCACATTGAACCGTTTGAAAGCTCGGATGAAAGGTATAATGGTAAAGGAGGATTGGCAAGAATCTCACAATATGCAAAACAGGTTAAAAAAGAGAATCCTAATACCTTGCTTCTCGATGCCGGTGATATGTTTCAGGGTACTCCTTATTTTAATTTTTATAAAGGTGAATTAATCCTGAAAACGATGACCAAAGCCGGATATGATGCCGGAACAATAGGGAACCATGAGTTTGACAACGGGCTCGAAGGAATTTTAAAGCCTCTGGAATATGCCGGATTTCCCTTGATCTGTTCAAACTATGATTTTTCAGATACAATTTTAAAAGATAAATTTCCGCAATATGAGATTTTTGAAAAATCAGGAATCAGGATTGGAATTTATGGCCTTGGCATTGAATTAAAAGGGCTGGTTTCTGAAAAGAATTTCGGAAATACAGTTTATAATGATCCGTTAAAAACTGCACTGGAGATGGAATCTTTACTGGCTAATGAAGAAAGCTGCGATTTAATAATCTGTCTATCTCATCTGGGCTTACGTTATCGCGATAATAAAATCAGCGATGAAGTACTGGCTTCAGAAACCGGTTTTACCAATTTGATAATTGGAGGCCATACGCACACATTCCTTGAAAAGCCACTGGAAATAAAAAATAAGTCTGGTGAAAAAGTAATTGTAAACCAGGCATGGTGGGGTGGTTTAATGCTGGGGCAGGTCGATTTTGTATTTGAAGATGCAATGAAAAAATCTGTTTTAATTGAAAATAAAATGAATAGTTAATAATGCGGCGAAGTTTCAGGTTTGTATTATCGGTTTTATCAGGAGTTTTATTAAGTTTAGCCTGGCTCGGGTTTCCCGGATGGATCATTTTTATTGCCTTTTTACCATTACTTTATCTGGATGATTTTTTTGTAAATCAGAAGGAATATTTCGGGAGTGTCTCATTTTTCGGGCATGCTTTTCTGGCTTTTGTCGTGTGGAATGTTCTGACAACATGGTGGGTTATGTATGCATCGCTTCCGGGTGCAGCAACCGCAATTTTACTGAATTCTTTTTTTATGGGGCTTGTTTGGTGGCTGGCTCATTCAGCCTGGAGAAATTTCAAAAAGAATCTTGGCTATATTGCTATCGTCGTATTTTTCCTCACATATGAATTTATACATTACCACTGGGAACTGGAATGGCCCTGGTTATCGCTGGGGAATGCTTTTGCCAATAATGTAAAAATGATACAATGGTATGAATTCACCGGTGTTTTTGGCGGTTCATTATGGATTCTGGTTGTTAATATTATTGTTTTTAAAATTTTAAAAAACATTGCCACCAGAGATTTTAACAGGTCATTCAAAATAGATCTTGTTTCACTGGTTTTGATAATTATAATACCTGTGGCTATTTCCGAAATAATTTATATTAAATACACTGAAGTTGAAAATCCGCGGGAAGTTGTTATTGTTCAGCCTAATATCGATCCCTATAATGAATCTCACGATATCGGATTTTCAAACCAGGTTCTTCAGAAATTTCTAAATCTTGCTTTACAAAAGGTAACCACACATACTGATTTTATTGTTGGCCCTGAAACCATATTTGAACAATTCTGGGATGAACAAAGGATGGATTATAACGATCAGTTCAGAAAGGTCAGTCATTTTATAAGAATGGAAACAAATGCGGAAATGGTGTTTGGCTCTGTAACTTTACATTATTATGAACAGGGTGAAAAACTTTCTGAAACAGCTCGTGAACGTATAGTTAACGGAAGAAAAATTAATTATGATATTTATAATTCAGCATTATTTTTAAGCAGAGATGGAGGTTTTCAGATATACCATAAATCGATTCTTGTTTCCGGAGTTGAAAAGTTGCCTTACATTAAATATTTGAAATTTTTGAATAAGCTTGTTATAAACCTTGGTGGAGCTTCAGGCAGTTATGGGAAGCAGGATGAACCGAGTAATTTTACAGCAACAGATGGAACAATAATAGCATCCCCTATTTGTTTTGAATCAATATTTGGTGAGCATATTTCCAAATTTGTAAAAAAAGGTGCGCAGGTTATTTTTATAATTACAAACGATGGTTGGTGGAAAGATACGCCGGGTTATAAACAACATATGTCGTTTGCCAGGCTCCGTGCCATTGAAACCAGGAGGAGTATTGCCCGTTCGGCAAATACCGGATTGTCTTGTTTTATTGACCAGAGAGGAGAAGTTTTTCAAAAAACAAAATGGTGGGAAGATGCTGTAATCAGGGGAAATATTAATTTAAACGATAAAATAACATTTTACGTAAAATACGGTGATTATATAGCCCGAATTTCAGCTTTCCTGAGCGTAATGTTAATCCTGTTTTTAATTGTCAAACAATTTATAAAAACAGATAATCAATAAAAACAAAAGCCGGTTAAAAACCGGCTAATTGTTTTAAAAGAATCCGCACTAAAAATGTTTGTAAAACCCCTGAATAACAGGATTTGAGTGCCCGGCTGATCAAACTTCCACTGGTTTTTCAACTCCCCGATAAATCGGGGCTGAGGCCTGTTTTAGCAACCGCTAAGCTTTCTCGGTTTTAATAATACTGTTGAGTTTACCAACTAAATATTAATGCGGATCAGTATTTTGAATCCAAAGAACTCTGATTGATTAACTCAAATGTAATCGGAATGTTTGAGATTACCAAACGTAAAAACTTGTTTAGAAACATTTGAAATTTTATTGTTTGTAAATCAGGTAGATATGGAGTTTTAATCAGCTTTGAACAGTTTGTTTTTGGGTAGGCTTCTTCACATAATTATTCATTATTATTATCAGAATTACATATTATTTAAAATACTAATTTTTTGAATGGATTTGATCTGTTTTCATAT
>JAFGGF010000359.1 GCA_016930735.1 Prolixibacteraceae bacterium | reverse complement strand
TTAAAATTATAATCATAATCACTATTTAATATTACTAAATATTCAGATTTTGATTTTTGAATAAACTGCCATTGTTTTATTTCAGGAAACTTTAAAAATAATTCATGAATTACCCATGGGTGTTTTGCATTCCCTTTTGTATCAAAAATAGTATCAGCCCTACGGCCCAAAATATTTGACAAAACAAAAAATTCATTTTTGCAGTCAGAATTAACTTGTTTGATCCCGGTATCGCCAGTGTCGTAACGAATTAACGGGAAAGCATAATTAAAAAGGTCGGTTACAACAATCCTTCCTGTTTCCCCTGTAACGGCTTTTTCATCGCTGTAAGGTTTTAATAATTCAAAATAATAGCTGGCATGGTTTAACTGAAAATAATCTTCTGATACCGGTTGTTGCCCGAAAATGCCTTGTTCCAGGTTGGAATACCTCGATACTACATCACATTTTAAAATGTTTCTCAAATCTTCCCTAATGTTTCCCGGCAAATATTCAGAAATCGTAATTATTGTTTTTATCCCTGTGGGTTTTAAATTATGCTTCTTCAGATAAATCAGAAATTTATCAAACCAACTTGGATAGCCGAGTAAAGCAGTGATTTTTTTATTGCGGATTAATCCGCATAAGTTACTAAATGATTCATCGGTTAAGTTTTCACAATCAAAAGGTACGATGTTTTGAAAATAAGCCTGAGTTTTTGTTTTCTTTATATTATCTGTCCAGATTCTTAACTGAGCCAGTTTTTCGTGCGAATAAAATCCGGCTAATTCACCAAAATATTTTAATTCAGCTATCCTCCGATTCCTTTTTCTCCAATCCTGAGGTATGGAAAAAGGTGTCCCTGTTGAACCACTGGTACTTTCAATATGCATGTTGCCCCTGTGAAACGGAACCAATTCTGCCTTAATTTTTATTTCATTATAATGTTTTTTACATAATCCTTTATCCATTACGGGGAATTCTTCAAAATTCAGGCCTTTATATTTTCGATAAAAAGCAGAGTTTTCCACAGCATGGTTTAAAAGATTTTGAAGATGTTTGTGTTGCCTGCCTGCGCCTTCAGCATAATTGTTTAAAATAAATTTCAGGTCGTTATAATGGCTTCGAACCGGTTTTCCTTTAAAATAATCAACCGACCAATATATTTTTCTACGTACAAATCCACCAAAACTCATTTTACAAAAGCTTATTGTTAAATTCCCTTTATGAGTTCTAAATTTGGTTTATTTTAATTACACGTGCTGGATTTCCTGCAACAACATTAAACGGCTCCACATCATTAATAACAACCGAGCCAGCCCCGATAACTGCACTTTCCCCTAATTTTGCTACTTTCCCGGATGATATTATTGCCCCTTGCCCAATAAAGACATTTCTTTCCATATTAGTATATGCACCAATAACTGCTGCCCCAGCAATAAAACATCCTTCTGCAATAGTAGTATGATGGCAAATTGTAGTGTTGTCACAAATTATACATTCTCTTTTTAAATGAGAATCGGCTTGTATCGATACGTTTCTTTTTAAAATAATTCCGTCTTCAATTGTGGCCGATGGAGAAATTTCAACTGTTGGATGTATAAGCGAAGGTATGTTGCCTCCCTTCAAACGGATTTGTTTTGCTATGTCCAGCCTGATCATATTGTCGCTCATCGATAGTCCGAAATTTTTCCCTGTTAAGTCATTCTTTAATAATTCAGATGTAGAAGAAATTATCGGAATATTGTAGTATATTTCACCATTCCGTTTGTTGTTATAATGATAAAAACCTTTTACCTCGAAACCACATATTTGGGCTAACTCTGCAATTACAATAGAATACGGACCAACTCCCAATATGTATATTTCTTTCTTCATTGTTGTTATTTTCTGGTTATCAATCTTGAAGAAAAAGATTATTGAAAATATCTGGTTTAATTATAACAATTTAGGTTGGGTTAATGTTCATTTATAATTTATAGTTTGTAATCGGAATAATAAATAGTGAAAACCAAATTCATTAACAATATATTGTTGTTATTCAGAATAATAATTTGCTTGTTACTTGAAAATTAAACATAGCAAAGTGGTCCCTGAACGTAGGCTCCCTAAGATAAAGATGGATTTTATTTCCATTTTGGATTGCTTATAATATTTGCAATAAATTTTATAGTTTTTAATTCGAGGGTTGGATAAATAGGCAGGCAGATCACCTGATTTGCTTTTAAAAAGGCTGTTTTAAGATTTTCCTGTTTAGCAGATTCAAGTTTATTGTACATAGGGAATTCACTAATTAGCGGGAAAAAGTAACGCCTCCCGAATATCCCGTTTTTTTTGAGTTTCTCATATAACTGATCCCGGCTTTTTCCATATTCCTGCTCATTCACAAATATTGGGAAATATGCATAATTGGACTCTGTCTCTTTAGGTGAATTTAACAAATAAATCCCTTTGATATCTGCTAAATTTAACCGGTATTCATGGTCTATTTCTTTCCTGATCTGTACATTCTTATCGTATGCTTGAAGTTGAAGCAATCCCAGGGCGGCCTGCATTTCATTCATTTTTGAATTGATTCCGGGAGCCACAACTGTAGTTTCGTCAGCAAATCCGAAATTTTTCAGGTAATCGATTTGTTTTTTCATTTCGGCATCGCGGCAAACGATTGCCCCTCCTTCCATTGTATTAAAAACCTTGGTTGCATGAAAACTTAAAATGGATAAGTCACCCTGATTACATATATTTTTATTGTTTAGTTTAACACCAAAAGCATGAGCTGCATCATAAATTACTTTTAATCCGTGTTTATCAGATATTTGTTTTATCCTGTCAACTTTACATGGATTACCGTAAACATGTACAGGCAGGATTGCTGATGTTTCCGGTGTTATCGCCAATTCTATTTTTTCAGGGTCAAGGTTACAATAATCAGGTTCTATATCGACAAAAACCGGTTTGATTTTATTCCACCACAAACTGTGCGTTGTTGCTACAAAACTGTAAGGAGTGGTAATAACTTCACCTTTTATTCCAAGGACTTGTAAGGCTGTAACAAGAGCAAGTGTCCCGTTTGCAAACAACGATATATATGGAACTCCAAGGAATTCCGCCAGCTCTTTTTCAAATTTTTTATGAAACGGGCCATTATTGGTTAACCATTTGCTTTCCCAAATTTTTTCAAGATAAGGTATAAAATCTTCAAGATCGGGGAGGGTAGGTTGGGTTACAAAAATCTTCTTTTCCATAAAAATTACTTAATTCAGTCAGTTTTTAAGTTTTTGTAGAG
>JAFGGF010000061.1 GCA_016930735.1 Prolixibacteraceae bacterium | reverse complement strand
CAGGCAAATAAAAATTCCTGGTTGCTATCGGGACACGGGAGTTTCTTCTGATACCTTTTAATAATTAACAATTATAATAAGATGAAAACGATTAAACTTATCATTATTTTAACTTTAATTTTGGGATTATCTTCCTGTGTTACAACAGAATTGACTCAGAAACTTTCGGAGAGTGAAATGGAAAATAAAAATCTGAAGCAGGAAAATATGGATTTGAAAGTTCAGAATACCGAACTGAAAGCTGAAATTGACCGGGTGAAAAAGGCGAATCAGGATCTTGCCGGGCAGAATAATGAACTTAAAAGCCGGATGGAAAGTAATACAAGGCAACTGGAAAACATCAGAAGCGAAAATGAAGAATTCAAAAAACAAATTGATGCATTGAGTTCAGGTAGTTCTTCTGAAATCAGGAACCTGCTTGAAGAACTGCAATCGGCAAGGGAACAGTTAAATGTTAGGGAAGACCGGCTAAAAGCAGCTGAGGATGAACTGGAATCGAGGAATGCTAAATTGGTTGAACTGGAAAATATATTAAATCAGAAAGACCAGGCAGTTAAGGAATTAAAAAATAAAGTTGCAAATGCTTTGACCGGATTCAATAACAACGGATTAACAGTGTATGAAAAAAACGGGAAGGTCTATGTTTCACTTGAAGAGAGGCTTTTATTCAAAACCGGTGAATGGGATGTTGATCCGAACGGGCAAAAGGCTATAAAAAACCTCGCAGAAGTACTTGCACAAAATCCTGATATCAATATCATGGTTGAAGGGCATACAGATAATGTTCCGATGCATGGCTCAGGTGACGTGAAAGATAACTGGGATCTGAGTGTAATGCGCGCTACCGCAGTAACAAAAATCCTGACTCAAAACAAAATGGTTGATCCTTCGCGGATCATTTCCGCAGGGAGAAGTGAATATGTTCCCATCGAACAGGGAGATTCTCCTGAGAGCAGGCAAAAAAATCGAAGGACCGAAATCATTCTGACACCTAAACTGGATGAGTTGCTGAAAATAATTGAAATGAACTAATCTTCATAAATTCCTATATACCAGTTATTTATTTTATAATTATAAAATAGGATTTTGTAAATTACATTATATTCAGTATTTTGAAAGAGGAATTGAAATGCATTAAATAAAAACCAAATTTGACCGGCAATGAGAAATCTTTTTTTTGTGATTCTGTTTATTGCTGTTTTCCTGAATTCTTACGGACAGAAAACAGTAAATATTGAAACAACTCCTGGCGATGCGAAAATATTAATGGACAATTCATCAACAGGCCTTTCGGAAATAGGAATTGGGACTGTCCAGTTAAAATTAGGCAAAGATCCTGTTACGGTTGTTGTGGAAAAAGAGGGGTATGAACCTGTTAAGAAAACATTTATCAGAACCGGAGGAGGAGATGTTACTGAAAAAATGATTTTACGAAACCGGATCGTAAAAGTGACTTCAAATATTTATGATGCTGAAATTTTCCAGGATGGGATCCTGATAGGGAAGGGAGCTCGTGAATATGAAATTCTTATAAAAGAAAATTCCAATGTTACCCTTTCGGCAAAATCACCCGGCTTCCTCACCAAAACAGTGGTTTATTACAATATGCCCGGACGACCGGAACCTCCTGTAAGCGATGCACTTTTACTTCAAGACAGGGTAGTAAATATAACTGCCCATCCGGCTGGGACTTCTATTAGTGCCGATGGTGTCCTGGTTGGCGAAGATGCCCGCCCTGTTACTATTCCACATGGTTCATGTGTTACTGTTACTATTTCCAAAGAGGGTTATGCCAATATTGAAAAATCGTATTGTAATAAAGAAAACATGACTGCCCCACCTGTCAATGAGGTATTTGTATTAAAAGACCGGGTGGTTCAGATTAATACTTCACCCGAAAATGCTCAGATAAAAGTTGATGGGAAAGTGGTCAGTAACAATGGTTTTAAACTTCTTGTTTTGGAAGACCAGTGTGTTGAGGTGGAAGTTTCAAAGGAATCGTTTGACACACAGCGCAAGAATTATTGTAATACTACCAATATGGGGAACCTGCCAATTACCGACCATATCAACCTGGTTGAGGATGAAGCCTGGACTTCATCAATTCAAAGTGACCAGGCCAATGTGAATTTTTCCATTTCTGTTAATCCAGCAATGGATGAAGAAACAGCATGGAAAACTTTAAGCCAGATTATCCTTGATAAATTTGATATTCTTGAAATCACCGACCGGGCAACAGGTTATATGCGTACTGCCTGGCATATAAAACCATTCAGCAACGGGACCATTGTCCGCACAAGGGTAATTGTAAAACAGGGAAATATTGAACCTTTAAAGTATGTAGTTAAGGTTGTCAGTGAAATTTCAATCGTTAAAAATGTGAGTGTCCGTGAAGATGAAAATTTCAGGGAATGGGACCGTTTATTGAAAACTTATAAAGACCTGATAAGTGAAATGCAGGCCAGGTTACAGTAAAAAATAACTATATTTTAGATGCCCGGTGCGAAAGCCAGGCTTTTTTATTTCTGATCAGCAATCTCTCCAATGATCTTTAATCCTTCCAATGTCAGCATCTTGTCGATGTGCTGAATTTTAGAAGTTAAAGGAACTATTTCTGAACTCAGTCCACCCGTTGCAACAACATTCAGTTTGGTTTGCAGTTCCTGTTCTGTTTTTTCAATGATTTTATCGGCAAGCCCGGAATAGCCATACATTATTCCGGATTGGATAGCATGAATTGTATTATCGCCCAGGACTGAAGGGGGCTCTTCAAGGTGGACAAATGGAAGCTGAGCGGTATTTCCGGCAAGTGAGCTCATGGCAGTAACAAGGCCGGGAGCAATGGCAACTCCTTTTATTTCAGCATTGGCACCAATGGTTGTGAACGTTAAAGCTGTACCAAAATCAACCACCATTGTATTGTTGCCAAAGCGTGTGAAGGCTGCAACTGCATTGGCAACAAGGTCAGTTCCGATCTCATGTGGATTCAGGATCTTTACAGGCAGTTTTTGATATAGTTCATGCGAGATAAGAATGGGCCTGATTTCAAGCAACCTGTTGAAAATTTTCGTAAACGGTGCCACCAGGGTAGGGACAACACTGGAAACCACAATTTTTTTAATTGAAGTTTTACAGATTTTCCCGTTAAGTAAAAGTGAATTTATAATTATTTCATACTCATCGGCTGTTTTTTTTGAGTCGGTATGAATCCGCCAGTGATATAGCCATTTCCCGGAATCGTTGATCCCCATTACAATGTTTGTATTTCCAATGTCTACTGCCAGTAACATATTTTATAAATTAAACAGATCGAGTTGTTTTCCCGGATCCTTTTTTTGTTTATACTCGTTTTTTATTTTTTCTATAAGTTCTTTTTCAATTTTATCCAGAAAACGGCTTCCGGAAAGTTGTAAAACCCTATTCCTGAAAATACGGCTTCGGGCATGGCTAAGGTATAAAAACTTTTTCGATCGGGTCATTCCTACATAAAGCAATCGTGCCTCTTCATTTATATCAGCATCTTTGTTGTACAGATTGTAAGGGATCAATCCCTGTTCACATCCCGTAATAAAAACACATTCAAACTCCAGCCCTTTAGAAGCATGAAGTGTCATCAAAGCCACAGCCTCCAACTGGTTTGTATAAGTATCAGAAGAACTTCCCATTTTCAATAATGAAACAAACTCGGCAGGGCTTTTATTTTCAGCTAAAATCAGCAATCTCCGGAATTCCTGCTCATCAAAATCCACATCATTATAAAAATCTTTCTTTAATTTTTTCAGGCTTTCCTGAACAGGCAGTTTCAGAATATCTTCTTTT
>JAFGGF010000060.1 GCA_016930735.1 Prolixibacteraceae bacterium | reverse complement strand
TCAACACGTGTACCTTTCAGCATAACATCAGCTTTAATTTCAATTGCCCTCAATGCACTTGCTGTGTCGGTAGTAAAATATGGATTACCTGTACCAGCCGAAATTATTGCTACTTCATTTTTTTCAAGGGCTTCAATTGCTGCTTCCCTTGTATAAAATTTACCCACGGGTTCCATCCTGATTGCAGTAAAAACCTGAGACTTGATTCCAACTTCGGTTAGTGCCGAGTTTAAAGCCAGGCTGTTAATAACAGTTGCCAGCATCCCCATCTGATCTCCTTTTACCCGGTCGAAACCTTTTGCTGCACCACTCAAACCTCTGAATATGTTTCCTCCACCAATCACAATACCAACCTGAGTTCCCAATTCAACTACCGATTTAATCTGTAAAGCATATTCATTTAGCCGGTTTTGGTCAATCCCGTACTGCTGCCCGCCTGCTAATGATTCACCACTGAGTTTTAATAAAATTCGTTTATATTTTGCCATTTCAATTATTTTTCCATGTACAATTTTACGAAGTTAGGTAATTTGCAAATATTATTCAGAACGAAAAATTCAAAAAAAAAACCGCCCGGCGATAATTGCGGACGGTTTCCAATATATTTCATTAAAAAATTATTCGCTTAATGAATAACGGTCAAAGCCTGTAACAGTAAGATTTTTATCATTCTGTGCAAGGAATTCTTTAATTGAAATTTTGCCATCCTTCACATAGATCTGATTTAACAGAGTTGATTCCTTGAAGAATTTAGCTAAAGCTCCCTGTGCAATTTTATCAAGCATTGCTTCAGGTTTGCCTTCCTGGCGATATTTTTCTTTTGCAATTTCCAGTTCTTTTTCAATAACATTGGCGGGAACCGAATCTTTATCAACAGAAACAGGGTTCATTGCAGCAATCTGCATGGCAACGTCTTTTGCAACCTGCACATCAACTTTATCCTGGTTAAAACCAACAACAGTAGCCAGCTTGTTTCCGGGATGAATATAAGATGCAACAGTAGGTGATTCCACCTTTTTAAAATATGAAAGGTCAAGTTTTTCACCAATCACGCCGGTTTGTTCAACTACCTGCTCACCAACCGAACGGCCATCAAGATTAAGTTCTTTAACTTCGTCCAGAGTATTAACCTTATTTGCAATTGCCAGATCAAGAATTTTTTCGGCAAAAGCCACGAAACTATCATTCTTAGCCACAAAATCAGTTTCGCAATTTAAAACCAGAATTGCGCCAAGCGATTTATCTTCAGATACTCTAGCGAGAGCAACTCCCTCAGAAGCTTCTCTGTCGGAACGTTTACTGGCAACCAGTTTCCCTTTTTCGCGGATAATTTGTACAGCCCTGTCGAAATCTCCATCGGCATCGGTAAGCGCATTTTTACAATCCATCATACCGGCACCTGTTACTTTCCTTAGTTTTACTACATCTGCAGTTGTAAAAGCCATAATATATTGATTATTTAAAATGGGTTCTAAAATTAATTTATCGGTTATTCATCAAAATCTTCTTCGTCGATGTCTTCATTTTCTTCCTCTTCTTCAGAATCTTCGTCAACATCTTCCGATTTTGATGATTTTGCAGAATCACCGTCATCCTTATCTTTTTCAAGCTTACGTTCCTGGAGCCCTTCGCTCATAGCCTCAATCATTTTACCAACAATAAGTTTAATGGATTGAGATGCATCATCGTTGGCTGGAATCACAAAATCAATACCATCAGGTTCTGAGTTTGTATCAACCATTGCAAAAACAGGGATTCCTAATTTTTGTGCTTCACGGACCGCAATTTTTTCTTTTAAAACATCTACTACAAACAATGCAGCAGGCAAACGGGTAAGGTCAGAAATACTGCCCAGCATTTTTTCGAGTTTTGCCCGTTGGCGGGTAATCTGAAGTTTTTCACGTTTCGAAAGATTATCCCAGCTTGAATCACTGGCAAGCTTATCAATCGAAATCATTTTTTTGACTGCTTTACGGATTGTCGGGAAGTTGGTAAGCATACCTCCTGGCCAGCGTTCAGTAACATAAGGCATATTAACACTTCCAACCAGTTCGGCTACAATGTCTTTTGCCTGCTTTTTGGTTGCAACAAATAAAACTTTCCGACCCGATTTAGCAATTTGCCTGATCGCTTTGGCAGCTTCATCAATTTTTACAATTGTTTTTTGTAAGTCGATAATGTGGATCCCGTTTTTTTCCATAAAAATATATGGTTCCATATTCGGGTTCCATTTTCTTTTTAAATGCCCGAAATGTGCTCCGGCATCCAATAATTCCTGAAAATTTGTTCTTGGCATCTGTTTACTTTTTATATCGAACTAAAAGCAACCGTTGAGTAGTCGTAGAAAATGAGAATCTCAACAGTTTTAGATCCATATTGATTAATAAAATAAAAATTAACGTTTTGAGAACTGGAACCGTTTCCTTGCTTTTGGTCGGCCCGGTTTTTTCCTTTCAACCTGCCTTGGGTCCCTTGTAAGGAAACCAGCCTGTTTTAATTGCGGGCGCGATTCAGGGTCAATGTCAATCAATGCCCTTGAAATAGCAAGCCTTACTGCTTCGGCCTGGCCTTTGAAACCACCACCGTCAAGGTTTACTTTTATATCATATTTCCCCCGCACATCCAATAAAAGGAGAGGTTGTGTAGCAATGAATTGTAATATTTCAGTTGTAAAATATTCCTTCAGGTCACGTTTATTCACGGTTATGTTGCCTTTTCCTTCGCTAACATAAATCCTGGCAACAGCCGATTTCCTACGTCCTATTGTATTAACAATTTCCATTTTCCTTATTTAATAGTATTTAAATCGACAACTTTTGGTTTTTGAGCCTCATATTTATGATCAGGACCAACAACAACATGCAGGTTTTTATGGATCGCAGTTCCCAGTTTATTTTTTGGCAACATACCCCTTACTGACCTTTCAATCAGCCTTTCGGGATATTTTTTCAGAATTTCTTCAGGTGTTTGTGACCTTTGACCACCCGGATAACCGGTATGGCGTAAATAAACTCTGTCGGTCATTTTCTTTCCTGAAAGTGCAACCTTTTCAGCATTGATAACTATCACATTGTCGCCACAATCGACATGAGGTGTAAATTCCGGTTTGTTTTTGCCACGAAGCATTTTTGCTACTTTACTGGCTAACCGGCCTAAAGCTTGTCCTTCGGCATCTACAAGCAACCACTCTTTATTTACCGTCGCTTTATTGGCCGAAATTGTTTTATAACTTAATGTATCCACTTGTAATTCAAATTTTAATTCATAAAATCATTTATCGTTTTTTTGCCTACTAAATTTTATTACGTATCGCCATAGTTAATAAAATTTATTACTGTAAGTAAATCAACAATTTATACATTTAACAAGAACGGATTCTAATCGGGACTGCAAAAGTATTTTCTTTTTTCTAAATTGCAAAAATATTGTATTAAAAATTACTTTATTCTTCTGGAAATAATATTGTTTGGTTTATTTTAACAAACGATCAGAAAATATTGAAGCCCATTTATAAAAAAACCGGTAAAATATTTTCATAATTTTGTTACTATTACAATTGGTTTAATTTGAAATTAATGGCCAGGAACCATTCAAAAAAGTACAAAAAAAGGTTGTTTTCATCGTATGTAACTTCAACAATCAGCATATCGATGGTTTTATTTATGATAGGTATCCTGGGGCTGGTAATCATTAATACAAAACAGTTGTCTGATTATGTAAGGGAACGGATCGGTTTTACGCTTGTACTTCAGGATGGGATAAAAGAGGTTGAAATTATCCGCCTGCAAAAACTCCTGAATTCCACCGAATATATTAAATCGACCCGTTATGTCGACAAAGAAACTGCAGCAGCAGAATTGCAGGAGGAACTCGGTGAAGATTTTACAGGATTCCTTGGGTACAATCCTCTTTTTTCTTCAATAGATGTTAAACTTTTTGCCGGTTATACACAAACCGACAGCCTTGTCATCCTTGAGAAAAAATTCCTGAATTTTCCTCAGGTTAAAGAAGTTTATTACCAACGCAACCTGGTTACCGTAATCAATGAAAATTTAAAAAAGATCAGCCTTTTCCTTATCTTTTTCAGCATGTTGTTTGCATTTATATTTTTTGCATTAATAAATAATACCATCCGGATTTCAATTTACTCACAGAGGTTTATTATAAATACGATGCAACTGGTTGGCGCAACACGCAGTTTTATAAGGAAGCCTTTTATACAAAAAAGTATTTTACTGGGATTATCGGGGGCAGTGCTTGCCTACATAATAATTTTCCTGATGGTTTATACTTATCAGAAAGAACTGG
>JAFGGF010000358.1 GCA_016930735.1 Prolixibacteraceae bacterium | reverse complement strand
GGAATGTAGCTGTTTACCAACCAGAGAATAACCCCGGCAACAATGATAACAATGAGAATAGTTAAAATGGGCATGATTTTACATTTTAAATTTTTACTAAATCGTACCCTACAAAGGTTGGCCTCTTTCTGCCAGGAAGTATTACATTATTCCTGTTAAGAGTTACATGATTCACACATTTGGGAACGATAAAATTCCTAAATCCTCAGCTTTTGCTGCAAGGGTTTAGCTGTCTTAAGTTTATAACTCAGGAAATATTATTCTGTAAATCAGGAATAAATGTAATTTCCTTTTGTATTTTGAATGAACAGTTTAATTGAAGGCACATATCAGCAATTGATTCGCGTTAATTCAGCATTTATTATTCATTTGCCTCTCCGTATCTGTCTACCTTGCGAGGTCATATTATTCACTTTTTTGGAACATACCATTTAATGAACGTTACTTCAGTTCTCTTATGTATTTCTATTTTATTCCTCTCTGTCGGATTTGCGAACGGGCAAAACGGAATAATTACTTCGGGAGGAAAATTAACCGGTGATGGTGGTTCCATGAGTTTTTCAGCAGGACAGGTGGCTTTTACCACGCAATCAGGAGTAAATGGTTCAGTTGCAGCGGGTGTGCAGCAAGCGTACGAAATTTCTGTGCTTACGGAAGCCACAGATACCAAAGATATTCTGTTAAATTGCTCGGTTTATCCTAATCCAACAACCAATTTTCTGTACCTGCAAATCAATACGTTAAAGTACAATAATTTGGTTTATCAGTTATACGATGCCAATGGCAGATTGCTTAAAACCCGGGAGGTTGAAGGGGAAAAAACTACAATTCCCATGTCGGGATATGTTTCTGCCGCCTATTTTCTAAAGGTCGTGGTCAACCGGATTAATGTAAAAACATTTAAAATTATCAAGCACTAACCGGATATGAAAAAACGATACTTCATTTTTATATTTCCAACCTTGTTGTTCATTCTGTTTCAATTAAGGGTGACTGCCCAGGCACCTGCCAAAATGAGTTACCAGGCGGTTATTCGCGATGAAAACAACAACCTGGTTGTCAATTCAGAAATTGGAATTCAAATCAGTATTTTGCAAGCCTCAGAAACGGGAGCGGTTATTTACCGGGAAACACATCAACCGGTTTCAAATGAAAATGGATTGGTAACCCTTGAAATTGGAAATGGAATAAATACAATTGGTCATTTCGAAAGCATTGACTGGGCAATCGGCCCGTTTTTTTTGCATACGGAAGCAGATCCTACCGGAGGATTCAGTTACACAATTTCAGGCACCAGCCAGTTTTTAAGTGTTCCTTTTGCGTTTCATGCCAAAACAGCTGAAAATATTTCAGGAGCCAATACAATTATCGATTCGATATTAAGCAATTATCTGACCGGGAACATTACTGCTGCCGATACTTCAAAGTGGAACAATAAAATGGATTCATTAACTGGAAATGAATCCGTTTTTCAAGGCTGGGATAAAAACAGCATCGATGATTTTAGTGGAAATTACAACGATTTGAAAGGAAAACCAACACAAATAAGTCAATTTACAAACGATGCCGGTTATTTAAACACAGAATCCGATCCTGTTTTTAATGGTTCAGTAGCCGCCGGAATAACACAGGCCGATACCTCTGCCTGGAATGCTGCTTCAATTGGAAGTTTTGCTGAAACAGATCCTGCATTTACTGCCTGGAATAAAAGTAGTGGTATAAGCATAGTCAAAAGTCAGGTAACTGATTTATCATTTGATGTTTTTGAAAAAGAATTAACAGACAATGAAAACAACATTGATGTTGGATTCAATTTAGTTTCAACATCAGAAATATTTATAAACGGAACAGCCCTTCCTTCCGGCGAATGGTCGGGGATTGGGTCGCAGATATTAAATTTCAGTATACAAACAAAATTGTACGATAAATTAAAAGTAAAAAAATGAAAAAATTAGTAATTACATTTAGCATTGTCCTGATTGGTTTATTGGGCTACTCGCAGATAACAAGTGTTGGTGAGTTCAGGGTTGCAACTGCAACTACTGCATTTGGTGTTAATCTTCCTCTGGGAACAAAAGTTTACGATATTGCCACCGGAGATTACTGGGTTGCAACTGCCGGCGTTATTTCAACCGCTACCCTTACAACGGCATCAGCTTCTTTTACTTTGCTGAACGATGCAGGAACCGATGATCAAACTGCCGCAGAAGTGAGCGTTTCGCCATCCGGAAATCTGGCTGCAACTGATGTTCAGGCTGCACTGGAAGAATTGCAGGGTGATGTTGACCAAAATATAAGCGACATAAGTACAAACGAAACTAATATTTCAACAAATGCCAACGACATAAGTACAAACGCTGGCGCTATCAGTACCAATGCAGCCAATATTGCAACCAATACTTCTGACATTGCAGCTATCGAAACCAATGTTCCTACTGAGCTTAGCACAGGTACAGTAGATGGTACTACTTACGGAATTACTTCGGACGGAGCAACCGATGATGTAATTTTAGCAGCAGCAACATCTTCAGCAGCGGGTATTATGACAGCCGCACAATTTACAAAACTGGATGGAATAGAAGCCGGTGCACAAGTAAACCTGACCATGATAACCGATAAATTTGAAGAAGATGACGAAACTGCTACAGCACACACTTTGTCTCAAACTGCAGTTACCGCGCAAGGAGCAATTGTTACCATTAATGGAGTAACCCTCGCCCCTGCAAAATATACTTTAGCAGCAACAACAATAACAATGGAAGTGCCTGTTTATCAGTACGACCAGGTAGTCATTACATATTTCTATTAGAATGAATCCATCTTTTTTACAGATACAATCAGGATAAAAAAAACAGCATGAACAAAATAGGGTTACTTCTGCTTTTTATTGGCGTTTCACTTTCATCTTTCTGTCAGATTTCGGGAACGAAAGCGGTACGGATCGCCAATGCCACCACCATTTTTTCAGAGCCGCTTTCCGAAGGAAATATTCTGATTGATTTAGATACGGACAAAACTTATCTGATACTTCAGGGAGCAGCAGGCACGGAATCCTTATCATCGTTGACAGTGAATGTTGATTACAGCGAAATTGCAAACACCGGGGGCGATGGCTGGGGTTCTGATGTGGTAGTTAGCGATTCAACCCTTTCAGGAGATGGAACTTCGGGGAATTTACTGAAAGTTGATACAACGGTTATTGCAACAAAAAACGATTTGACCGGAGGTTTAAATGATGCAGCATTCAATAATGTTTCCATTGATACTTTAAACGTAGCAACTTTAAATTATCCTGATACATACTGGGACGATTTGCAGGTGAATATAGCTTCGGCAAAATTAAAACCTACAGCCGAACCTCTATGGATTGGATATAACGGTGGCTATGTTTTAAGTTTCGAAAATGGCAGCACTGAGGAGTTGTATTTTACTGCGCAACTTTCACATAAATACAAACATGGTTCAGATATTTCTTTTCATCTGCATTTGATATACCCCGATGGAAACAGCGGGGATGTGGATTGGACTTTTACATACTCATGGGCAAATATTAATGAAGATTTTCCAACCGCTTCTTCAGAAACTGTACAAACTGCTTCACCAGTTAATCAGGATAGCCATACAATTGGCCCCATTGCTGACTTAACAGGCACAGAAAAGCAAGGCAGTTCAGTACTGATTTGTTCCCTAAAAAGAAATGGTTCAGATATAGCTGACACTTATGGAAATTCAGTTTATTTAGTTTCACTCGATTTCCATTACCAGATTGATAAACCCGGAAGCAATAATGTAATACCGGATTAACCCACTTTATCCGGGTTATTAATTCATTCGAAATAGATTCTTGAATCAGCAATAGCAGATAAAAATCCTCATTTTGAGATAATCCGTTTTTCGCTAAATGCGTCGAGTGAGAAAACAAATCGAATCCGGTTCTTAAATGATCCGGTGGCTGAGGCAATGTTTTTGGAAACCAGCAGCGGAATAAAAATTTCAAAAATATTTGGAATACCTGTCTTTAACCCTGCTTCAAAAAAAACGGGGGAATTGTTGCCGCTGCCTAAACCTTTGTCGTTTAGCAAGATATTGACAAAAGGTTTCATTGGCAACCGGCTGATTTTCCCGGGCAAACTGCTTGTAAACGAAAGAGAAACCAGCCAGCGGCTGTAACCCAGACTGTCGTTAACCGGCGACACCAAACCGCCTTCGGAAAGGCTCATTTGTCGCGACCAGAAACCGGTTGGAAAAACCGCAAAACGGTCGGGGAATGTTCCTTCATAAAGATACAATTCGCGTCCACTTCTTGCGCCCGGTGAAAATGAGTAAAAAGGAATTTTGGAATCTTCCTTGAGCATGGTTCCTGCAAACAGCCGGATATCCAATCCGTTATCATGTCCGTAG
>JAFGGF010000059.1 GCA_016930735.1 Prolixibacteraceae bacterium | reverse complement strand
ATTATCGAATCAGGCCTGGATATCCCCAATGCCAACACCATGATAATTAACAATGCCCAGAATTTCGGACTAAGTGACCTGCATCAGTTACGTGGAAGAGTTGGTCGGTCGAATAAAAAAGCTTTTTGTTATTTGCTTGCTCCTCCGTTATCGACCATTAGCGCTGAAGCCCGGCGAAGACTGAAAGCAATTGAGGAATTTTCTGACCTCGGAAGCGGATTTAATATTGCCATGCAGGACCTGGATATTAGGGGTGCAGGGAATTTGCTTGGAGCTGAACAAAGTGGCTTTATTGCCGACATCGGTTTTGAAACATACCACAGGATTTTAAACGAAGCAATCCAGGAATTAAAACAGGGTGAATATAAATCATTGTTTGAAGAAGAAGAACAGCAGGCTTCACAATCTTTCCTTCAGGTTAAATTTATAAACGACTGCCAGATTGATACTGACCTTGAATTGCTTTTCCCCGACGATTATATTAATGGCACTGCCGAAAGAATGCTTCTGTACCGTGAACTTGACAATATTGAAAAAGAAGAAGAACTGGAATTATTTACAGAATCGCTGATTGACAGGTTTGGTAAAATACCGCATCAAACTGCTGAGCTTCTGAATGTAATCAGGTTAAGATGGAAGGCAATAAAACTGAGTATTGAAAAAATTATTTTAAAAGACAGGAAAATGATTTGCCATTTTATTTCCGACCAGGAATCACCTTTTTACAGGTCGGCTGATTTTGTAAAGATTATACAGGCCATACAACACAATATTGTGCAATGCAAAATAAAAGAAGCAAAAAACAAACTTTCACTGGTTTTTAACGAAACGGAAAGTATTGTTCAGGCATCGGAAATTCTTGATAAGCTTATCGGTTTTGTTTTCTCCGACAATTATTAATTTTGCAACGCAACTAATTGCAGTTAAAAACATCTTTTATCAGAACATTATAATTTAAAAACAGATACCATGAAAACTTTCAGAATTATAAATTTAATTTTACCCTTAATAATTATTTTTAGCCTATTTTCCTGCGATTTATCTGACAACACTACTGAATTCAAGGTAGTTCCGGAAGTAATAATTTTAAAAAAGGTTATCAATGACACAACCAAATATGCAGTTGCATATTATGCATATGCCAATAAAGGGATTGAATCAGCCCAGGTAACACCCCCGGGAAGTTCAAGCGCGGTTGAATTGAATACATATGAGGAAGCTGTGATTACTTTTGCAAAAGTTCCGGATGAAAGTGACTTTTCCACAGTCATGCCAGAATTTGGTCAATACAACTTTAATGTTCAAAGCAAAGATGGTGATATTGTTGAGGATTTTGATGTTCTGACGGATATATTCCTGGATACTCCGGTTTTTTCAAAAATAGCATTTAACAGCCAGAATATGTCGGTTCGTGTTGAGTGGTCGCCTGTTCTAAACTCAGACAAATATTTTGTTCGGTTGCTAAACTCAGACAGAGAAATGATTTATACCGGTTATGAGGTTGATCCCGATTCAACAGGTTATACCATGCGTACCACTGACGCTGGCTGGGATCAGGTTCCATTATCCGGGTCTAATTACACTCTGCAGTTAAATGCTGTTTCATATGAAAACAATATAGATTTAACCGAATATTATTACCATGTAAATGCTATCTCTATCGCAGAAAATGAGATAACATGGAATTCTAATTAATATTAAATAATTAGCAAATACTTCATCTTTACTAATTTAAAACAAAATACTATACTTATAGTAAAAATATTATGAAATTAGTTTTTATATTAATTTTATAGTACTATATTTGTAGTATATTTATTGTACAATATTTGCATTTTGAGATTTTATTATGAAAACACTTACTAAAGCTGAAGAACAAATTATGCAAATCCTTTGGGACTTAAAAGAAGGAATAGTCAAGGAGATTGTTGACGGTTTCCAAAAATCGAAACCGGCATATACTACAGTTGCAACTGTTTTAAAGGTCCTTGAAAAGAAAGGATTTGTAGCGCACAAAAAAATCGGGAATACCTATATGTACACACCGGCAATAAGCAAAAAGGAATATACCCGATTCCAGTTCAGCTCACTTTTAAAAAACTACTTTAACGGTTCTTTCCCGAAAATGGCAACTTTTTTTGCAAAGGAAAACAACTTAACAATTGAAGAACTGGAAGAAGTTATGAAACTGGCAGAAACCGAATTGAAAAACAACAAAACCTAATTGACAGCCATGGAAAAATATTTTGAATTTCTTATAAAAGCATCGTTGGGAATTATACTTTTTTATTCCCTATACTGGGTATTTTTAAGAAAAGAAACCTACTATCAAACAAATCGTTTCTTTTTGATATTCACATTGTTACTTGCTGTAATACTGCCGCTTTTCCCATACCACTACACTGTTTTTGTTGAATCTGAAACAACAGAAGGAGTTTTTGAAGCAATTGGAAATTCATTCAAAAAAGCACAACCCGATATAATTGCTAGCGCAGGAGTATCTAAGTTAACCTTTATTGAAATAGCTACAGTTATTTATTTGACCGGAATTTCAATTTTCATTTTCCGTCTTTTAATCCAAACTGCTATCCTTATAAGGTTAATATTAAAATACAGGATTAAATCACTTGAAGGTATCCGTATTGTTGAAAACCATAAATACGGCTTACCTTTTTCATTCTTTAATATTGTTTTTATCAATCCGAAATTCCATACACAGGATGACCTGCCGGAAATTCTGGCTCACGAAAAAGTGCACATTCGTGAAAATCACTGGGCCGACCTGCTTATGATAGAACTGTTAACACTCATTTTCTGGTTCAATCCATTTATATGGTTTTTTGAACGATCTATTAAACAAAACCATGAGTATTTAGCCGACAGAGCTGTTATTAATAACGGTAGCAAGGTTGCTAAATACCAGGCATTATTAATTAACCAGTTGATGGGCATGCAGATAATCGGGATATCCAATAACCTGAACTTTGCCCTTAACAAAAACCGATTAAAAATGATGACTAAACAGAAAACACCAAAGATCAGGGCAGTTAAACTGGCCTGGCTTTTACCTGCAATTGCTTTACTTTTATT